>JBFMAJ010000167.1:0-4724 GCA_040755775.1 Nitrospirota bacterium | reverse complement strand
CGCTGGAGGAGCTGGTGCGAGCCGGCCTGCTGCCGGGCCTGCCGGTCGAGCCATTTGGCGGACGCTATTACTATGATCCGGCCGACGGCCGGGTGAAAAGCTCCAACTACAGCGGCCGGTTACGTGTCAAACTTCCCAAGCAGGACGCCGATGCGCCGGCTCTTGAGTGATCCGCCGCCGGCGTGGGGCCTGTTCGCGCTGCTGCTCTGCCTGCCCCTGCTGGCGGGCGGAAACGAGCTCTATTCGCTGTCTCCCTCGACGGCGCTGCTGGCCGTCCACGTGCTGGTGCTGTTGTTGATGATTGCGTGGTGGGTCATGCGGCTGGAGCGATGGCAGTGGGCGAAGGTCCCGCCCCGGATCGCGGCCGCGGCGGCCGTTTTTTTCGTGATCAGCATCGCGGCGACCGCGTCGTCGGCCGCCCCCTATCAGAGCGAACTCAAATTGATGCAGACGGCCATCGGCCTGATCCTGGCCTACGCCGCGGCCGATCTGTTGCGGACCGAGCAGGCCTTGCGCCGCGCCGCCTGGGCGATTCTCTGGGGCGGCGCCGTCGTGGCGGTCTACGGGATTGAGCAGGGGATTTTCGGCCTGCCGAACTGGTTGATCCAGGCGCAGACGAACCGGGCCTCCCAGGATCTTGTGGAGATGGTCTCGCAAGGGCGCGTCTTCAGCACATTCGCCAACGTGAACGCCTTCGCGGCCTATTTGGCGATGGTGCTGCCCATCGGCGGCTATTTGCTCCTTCGGGCGGAGCGCATCGGCTCGCAAGCGCTGGCCGGCGGGCTGCTGCTGACGGTCGTGATGGCGCTGGCCATGACCGGCTCGAAAGGAGGATGGGGCGCGGCGCTGATCGTCACGGCCGGGTTGGTGGCCGTCGCGGCCTTCCGGGGCGACTGGCGGCGACTGGTCAAGCGGATGGGGTTGGTGTTCTTGGCGAGCTTTCTGCTGGCCGGATTCGTCTGGTCGACGCAGCCGGGGGAAATCGAGAATCCGATGGAGCGTTTTTTTGCCGTCACGATGGGATTGAAACAGTCGGCCGAGGGGCGCTGGTCCTACTGGCAGGGGGCCGTGAAGATCATCGAAGCGCATCCGCTCCTGGGGACCGGCCCCGGGACGTTCGGCTTCAGCTTCCAGCAGGTGCAGCACGACGGCCATTATGCGCGGTATGCGCATAATTTATACCTGCAGATGGCCGGCGAAATTGGGATCGCGGGATTGCTGGCGTTTTTGGCCGTCACCGGCCTGCTCGGCATGCTGGCGCTGCGACTGCGGGCGCAGCGCGAGCTTGGCAGGGTTCTTCTCTTGAGCGCCGGCGCGCTGCTCCTGCACGGGTTGGTCGATTTCTCGTGGGAACTACCGGCCAATCAGTGGCTCTTTTTTCTCTTGTGCGGCATGATTATCGGCGCCGATCGGATCGGGCGCCATGCCCACCGGCAGGCAGGAGGCGAAACGGAACCCGCGGACTCTTCGCTCAGCCAGCGGCGGCGGGCCATGGCCACGTTGGCGACGGTTCCGGCCGCGGTGCTGTTGTTGGCGTTGATCGGCCGTCCCTATTTTGCCGAAGGTTACCTGCAATCCGCCATTGCCGCGTCCATCGCCGATGACACGGAACAGGCGATCGATTTGGGCACGGAAGCGGTGCGCCATGCGCCTCGATCGGCCAGAGCGGCCAATTTCCTGGCGACGGCCTATCGCCGCCAATGGGAGAAGAGCGGCGAGCCGGACTGGTTGACCCGCGCCGCCGATCGGCATCGCGCCGCGATCGATCTGGCTCCGGCCGTCGGCCTCTACCACGATGAATTAGGGAGCACGCGGTGGGCGATGGCCCAGCCGGAGGCCGCGGTGGCGGCGTGGCAAGCCGCGCATGATCGGTATCCGATCAACCCTGATTTTGCCGTCCACCTGGGGCGGGGATTGTGGCTGACCGGCCGGCCGGAAGAGGCCCTGCGGGTTCTCGGGCGCGCGGCCAAGTCGGAGCCCTTGTTTTTAGCCGCCGGCAGTCCCGAATTGCTGCCGTTTTACGACCTGCATTTCCTCATGGCCAAAATCTACGACGAGTCGGGCGATCTGGAGGCGGCGTTCGCCGAGTATGGCCGGATTCTCAACCTGGCGGACCGGAGTCCGGAACGGATCGCCTACGGCCCGTTGCTGGCCGGGCGCATTGCCATTCAGCCGAAATTATGGTATGCCCCGCGCAGCCACCTGGAGATGGGCGATTTGCACCAGCGGCAAGGGCGATCGGAGCAAGCCCTTGCGGCCTATCGCCGGGCCGTCGAGATGGATGGGAACTACGCCAAGGCCAAGCAGCGCCTGCTCGCGCTGGAGGCTCGTTTGAACACGGCGGCGGGGCTATGATCGTCTGCAAACAACTGACCAAGCAATTCGTCACGGGCCTGCGCCAACGCAAAGTCCTGGCGCTGCAGGGACTCGATCTGGAAGTCACCGCGGGGGAGATTTTCGGATTTTTGGGCCCGAACGGGGCCGGCAAAACGACGGCGATCAAAATCCTCATGGGGTTGATCTATCCGACGAGCGGAGAGGCCCGGCTGCTGGGCAAGCCGCTGGGCGACGTCGGCGTCAAGCAGCGGATCGGCTTCTTGCCGGAGTCGCCGTACTTCTACGACTACCTGACCGCGGCGGAGTTTCTGACGTTTTACGGGCAATTGTTCGGCCGCTCGGGCCGGGAGTTGAGGAGCCGGATCGACGAATTGCTCGAACTGGTGGGGCTCGCCGACCGGCGCCGCCTGCGCCTGCGCAACTTTTCCAAGGGCATGCTGCAACGGATCGGATTGGCGCAGGCGCTCATCAACGACCCTTCGCTGGTGGTGCTTGACGAACCGATGTCCGGCTTGGATCCGGTCGGCCGGAAGGAGATTCGCGATCTGATTCTGCACCTGAAGGAACAGGGCAAGACGGTTTTTTTCAGCTCGCACATTCTTTCCGACGCCGAGATGATCTGCGACCGCGTCGGCATCCTGGTCGGCGGCCGGCTCCGGGAAATCGGCCGCGTCGAAGAGTTGCTGGGACGCCTCGGCGCAAAGACGGTGGAGGTGGTCGTGGCCGGGCTGAACGGCGAGGCGGCTGCCCGGCTGCGCAACATGGCCGTCAAAGCGGTGGTGAGCGGGCCGAGTACCATGCTGGTCTTCGACCGGGAAGAGCGGGTAGACGAGGCGTTGCCGGTCATCATGGCGGGCGGCGGCAAGTTGGTGTCGCTGGTTCGGCAGAAGGGATCGTTGGAGGATCTCTTCATGCGCGAGGTCGCGCAGGAGCGCCGTGAGTAAAATCGCCGTCATCGCCCTCAACGCCTACAAGGAGACGATCAGGGACAAGTTGCTCTATAACCTGGTCATTTTCGCCCTGCTGCTCATCGGCAGCTCGGTCATCCTCAGCACGCTGACCGTCGGCGAGCGGTCGAAGATCATCGTCGATCTCAGCCTGGCGAGCATCAACCTGTTCGGCGTGCTGATCGCCATTTTCGTCGGCATCGGGCTGGTGAGCAAGGAGATCGAGAAAAAGACGATCTTCACCATCATTGCGAAGCCGGTGCACCGATGGCAGTACCTGTTGGGCAAATATCTCGGCCTCCTGTTGATCCTGGCGGTCAATCTCACCCTGATGACGGTCTGTTTCTATCTGGTGCAGCTTGCCGGAGAGTGGGCGCTCCGTCCCGAGCTGATGATGGCGATCTGGCTCATCTATGTGGAGTTGATGGTGATCACGGCGCTGGCCCTGCTCTTTTCCACCTTCACCACCTCCACGTTGGCCGCGATTTTTACGCTGTCGCTCTATGTGATCGGCCATCTGTCCGTCAGCATCAAGGAGTTCGCGAAGCGCATCGGGACGGAAACGGCCGCGATCGTCGCCAACGCGCTCTACTACAGCCTGCCTAATCTCGACCACTTCAACATCAAAGCGGAGGTGCTCTACCAGGCGCCGGTCTCGTTTGCGCGCCTGGCATGGGCCACGTTCTACGGGCTGGCCTATATCGCGGTCATCCTGCTCCTGGCCGGCATCATTTTTCAGCGGCGCGATTTCAAATAGCCGTTCCGGTTCACCGTCCAACCCCTCGGGTTCATGTTTTGAACGACATGAACTTATTTCTTGACAAAACAAGATGTTCTGGTATGCTGTTCATTAAATGAACGGTCAGATGAACAGTTTGGACGATGAAGCCAGGCGGACGCTTCACATCCTCGACGAGGTGGCGAAAGATCATCAAATCAGCCAGCGGGCCTTGAGCGAGCGGTTGGGCGTCGCCCTCGGACTGACCAACATATATCTGAAACGACTGATTAATAAAGGTTTTATCAAGGTCAAAGGTATTCCAGGCAGGCGTTATTTTTACTATCTCACCCCTCGAGGCTTCGCTGAAAAGACCGCATTGTCGGTGCGCTATATGCAGTTTTCCTGGCGTTACTACCAGGAAATCCGGACGCAATGGCGCACCCGGTTCGCCCAATTGCACGACGACGGTGTCCGGACGATCGTGCTGTGTGGCACCGGCGAACTGGCCGAGCTGGCCTATCTGTCGCTGCGGGAAAGCGATCTGCAAGTGGTGGCCGTGGTCGATGAAGCGCAGGCCGGCGCAAATTTTTGCGGCCATAAGGTGGATCCGGTCTCCGCCCTCAGCCGGCTCAGCTACGACCGGGTCATCCTGGCCTCCGGCGGCGCCGATTCCGGCTTCGAGCGGCGCGCGCGGGCTCAATTGGCCGCGCTTGGCGTTC
>JBFMAJ010000166.1:0-4784 GCA_040755775.1 Nitrospirota bacterium | reverse complement strand
GCCATGGCCACGCTGGCCGAAGAGCGGCAGGATTGGGCCAAGGCCCACGACGGTTTCGCCGCGCTGCTGCAGCGCCCCGACTTCGCCGATCCCGCCAAGCGCCTGGACGCGCAGTTTCGCGCCGCCATGGCGAAAGATCGGTTGGGCGACCGGCAGGCGGCGGGCGCGCTGTTTCAGCAAGTCATCCAACAGGCCAAGGAGCGGCCGGCGCCCGGCGGCGAACTGCTGGCCGGCAAAGCCTGGCTGCAGCTCGGCGGCTATCGGTGGGCCCAATTCGACGCCGTACGGCTGGTCGAACCGCTCACGGTCAATTTGACCAAAAAAGAGCAGATGCTAAAATCTACCATTGATGCCTACGTGCAGGCGGCCGGCTACAATATCGCCGAGGTGACGACGGCGGCGACCTTCGAGACCGGACGGTTGTTCGAGGCCTACCGGACGGCGTTGCTGCAGTCGGAGCGGCCCAAAACATTGACACCGGAACAATTGGAAGAGTATAACTTCCTGCTGGAAGAGCAGGCCGCGCCGTATGAGGACCGCGCGATCGCCGCCTATGAGGCGAACGTGCGCCGGGCCCAGCAACAAGCCGTTTACACACCGTGGGTGCAACAGAGCTACGATCGACTGGCGGAGCTGCTGCCGGCCCGCTACCGCCGGCAGGAACAGACTGAGGTCATTACCCAGCCGTTGCCCCAACTCTCATCCCACGCGCCCCGATTCCAACAACCGTGATGACTCTCCGGCTCTTCTACCGAACCATCTGCGCGCTGACGGTCCTCGGCCTGACCGCCATGGGCACGTTGGGCGGCTGCGCGTCGGGCGGCGCAACCAAGCCGAAAAAAACCCTGTTCACCGCGACGACGTCGTTGGGCCAGACGCTGCCGGCGATGGGGAACGCGGGGGGGAATGCCGGCGCCTCGACGGAGCCGGCCGCCCGGGCGCCCAACCGGGAGGAAGGCGCCCGGCTGTTCCGCCTGGCCATGCAACAATTTCCACAGCAGGAGGAACAGGCGTTGCGTCTCTTCGAGCAATCAGCTCAGGCCGATCCGACGCAACCCGCCACCCAGAACAATTTGGGCATCCTGTATAAACGGACGGGCCAATTGGACAAGGCCATTGCCGCGTATGAGCAGGCCATTGCGCGGCAGCCCAACTACCCGGAAGCCCACTATAATCTGGCGCTCGCCTATCGCGCGCGGGGCGAATTCAAAAAAGCGGAAGAGGCCTATTTGAAAGCGTTGACCTTCAACGACCAGTTCGCGGACGCTCGGTATAATCTGGGCATTCTGTATGATCTCTATCTTGGCCAGCCGGCCAAGGCGCTCGAGCAGTACCGGGCCTATCTCCGGTTGAACGGTCCCCATACCGAAGAGGTCTCGCGCTGGGCGGCCGCGCTCGAACGGCTGGTGCCGCAAGAAGCGCCGCCACCCCAGCAGGCGCCCGCCTCGGTTCCGCCGCCGGCTGGCCAGCCGGGCGACGCACCGTTGCGCGGCGCCGCCCGAGCCGCCGCTCCGGAGATTCTGAGCCGATGAACCGCCTGCTGCGCATCGTCGCTCTCATTTCCATGCTCGGCGTCGCGGCCGGCCCGGCGCCGGCCGCCGCACCGGCCAGCCCCGAGCCGCCACAGACCGGCGCCGGCAACGCGGAACCCAAAGAGCCGGCGCATCGGGTCTTGTTGCTGGGCGCGACGATTTTCGGCACGGTCGCCGCGCCCAACGCCGTCTATGACGTGCCCTGGCAGGAGCCCTTTCTGCTCGGCCGGGGAGCCGGCGACCTGGACCGAAATTTTCTGAAGGAGATTTTCAAGCCCGTCGATCGGGACGAGTTCTTAAAAACGCTAGATACGGCGCCCTAGGTCGGCGCGGCGGCCGTTTAACGAGAGGAGCATAAATGGAGTGGTTAACCACCGTACAAAAATTTTTCATTGATGGCGGCGCCTTCATGTATCCGATTCTGCTGGTCATGGCCGTCGGCACCGCGATCGTGATCGAACGGTTTCTGGTGCTTTTCCGCGCGCAGACCGACGGCCATCAGCTCTGGTCGAAGATCCGGGCGGCGCTCATGGGCCAGAAGCTGGATGAGGCGATCCGGTTGTGCCGCGCCTCCAACGCGCCGCTGCCGCAACTGCTGCTGGTGGGCCTGACCCAGCTCAAATCACAGGCGCCGCGGCCGCAGATGGAAGGATCGCTGCAGGAGTTTGTCCTCGAAGTGGTGCCCAATCTGGAGCGGCGCACGGGATACTTGCCCATTCTGGCCAACGTGGCCACTCTGCTCGGGCTGCTCGGCACCATTATCGGCCTGATTCGAAGCTTCCAATCGATCGCCGTGGCCGACCCGTCCCAGAAGGCGGCCCTGATCGCCCAAGGCATCTCCGTGGCCATGAACACGACGGCCTTCGGGCTGATCGTCGCCATTCCCTTGCTGCTGGCCTATTCCTTCTTGCAGTCGCGCACGCTCCGGATCGAGGACAGCCTGGATGAGTTCTCCACCAAGCTGTTGAACGCCGCGGAACAGTCGCGCGGGGCGGTGGCCGCGCCGAAGGCGGTGCATGCCTAGCGCCGGCCTGCTTCGGCGCCGCCGACACGCCGCCGAGCATGAATTGAGCATCACGGCCTTCATGAACCTGATGGTCGTGCTCATCCCCTTCCTGCTCGTAATCGCCGTCTTTTCCCGGATTGTGACGCTGGAGCTCTATCTGCCCACGCCGTCGGAACAGCAGGCGCAGAGCCAGGCGCCGCCGGCCTTCAGCCTGACGATCTTTCTGCGGCAGGACGGCATCGCCGTCGGCAACGGCCGGGAAATCCTGGCCGGGCTGATCAAGCAGGGTGCGGACTATCCATGGGAGGAGTTGTCCAAAGTGCTGCAACGCGTGAAGAAGGAATTTCCCGGCGAAGATACCGTCGCCATCCTGGCCGAGCCGACGATCGAGTATGAGACGCTGGTGCGCGCCATGGACGTGAGCCGCATGGCCGTCGTGGAGGAAGGCGGCGCCAAGCGGTCGATCGCGCTGTTTCCCAATGTCTCAATCGGCGAGGTGGAGGCCGCGCCGGCCCCGGGAGCGGCCTCATGAGAACCCTCCGCCGCCACCGCCCCTCCATGGCCGCCACGCTGAGCATGGTGTCGTTGATGGATATTTTCACCATCCTGCTGCTCTTTTTGCTGACCAGCGCCACCACGGAGCACCAGGTCGTGCCCGCCACCGACGTGCTCAAGCTGCCCTCCTCCACCTCCGAGCTGCTGCCCAACGTCACGCTGACGATCATGGTAACCGCGCAGGACATCATCGTGGACGACAAGCCGGTGGCCAAGGTCACCGCCGCGCTGGAGCAACCGGACCTGCTGATCGCCGAGCTGTATCAAGAGATGACCTACCAGGCGGAGAAGGCCAAGTTCATCGCCGGGCAGACCGCCGACGGCGCCTTTCGCGGCACGGTCAACGTCATGGCGCACAAAACCCTGCCCTTCCGACTCCTCTCGAAGGTGCTCTACACCAGCGCGCAGGCGGAATTCGGCAACGTCTCACTGAGCGTGATGCAGCGGGAAAAAGGAGCCGCAGCGTGACCGCCCCGCACCTGCCCCGCTGGCAGTCGCCGTCGGAGGAGCGCTGGTTCAAAGGATGGCTGTGGGGCTCGATCCTGCTCTACGTCGGCCTGGCCGTCACGTTGAAATTGCTCCCGCTGCCCCAGCCCCAGCAGGCCGACTATCGCACCGTCGCGCCGCGGATCGCCAAACTCCTGATCAAGCCGCAGGTGCAGCCGAAAGTCCAGGAAGCGGCCAAGCCGGCCGAGGAGGCGCCGCCGGAGGCCAAGGAAGAGCGAAAGCCGGAAGAGAAGAAGACCGAGGCAAAAAAGCAGGAACTGACGCCGGAGCAGCTCGCCAAGCGCAACCGCCAGGTGGCCATGAAAAGCGGCCTGCTGAAACTGCTCTCCAAGCGCCAGAACACGGCTGCGGGCGCCGAGAAATTGATCCGTGACGCCTCCACCCTGAAGAGCGTGGCCGGAGGGCCGCGCGGCAGCGATCCATTGCTGGACAGCCTGAGCGGCAGCGGCGGGATCGATCAGTTGATCGGCGATCTGGGCGGCAAGCTGGAGGGCATCCGGCTGGCCGAGAAGCAGAGCGCCGCGGTGGAAAATCCGCTGCAGCTCAAGGACACGGAAGGCAAGCCGGTAGGCCGGGCCTACGAGTCGATCGCCTCGGTCGTCGACGGCCTGAAGGGCTGGATCCGCTTCATCTACAACAAAGCCTTGCGCGAAGACCCCAATTTGAAGGGCGTCGTCACGCTGGAGTTCACGATCACGAAGGACGGCGACGTGGATGGCGTCTCGGTCGCCTCGACGACGCTCAACTACCCCCCGATCGAAGAGGCGTTGGTCAAGCGGTTCAAGCTGCTGAAATTCCCCGCCGCGCCCAAGGGCGGGTCGGTGACGGTCGTCTACCCGATTACTTTTTCGCCTTCGGGATAATCAGATCCTTGCCCGGCTTTGGCCGGGAATGGCACCGGTTGCAGTCATAGAGCGGGAAGGCTACCTTGCCGTGGCACCGCCCGCAGAATTCCCCCCGCATGATCCCGTTCATCGTCACTTGGTTGGCGCCCGCCCGCATCACGAAAATGCTGGGGTGGCAGTTTTTGCAGTCGAGCCAGACGGTGTGGGGAAAATGGGGATAGATCACGTCGGGCAGGTCGCCCTTGACCTTGAAGACGACGTTGAAATCGATCGGCGGCATCGTCTTCTTATTGGGATCGAGCGAATCGACCGGACGGATGACGCCGAATTTCAGCGCGG
>JBFMAJ010000165.1:0-4835 GCA_040755775.1 Nitrospirota bacterium | reverse complement strand
TTTTTGGCCGTAATGGGGGTGGGTTGTTCGGCCACCAGAATCCGCTCGTGGCTTTTCCGTCGGGCCTGATGGAGGGCCTGCTGAAATGACTTGTATTTAAGGTATTTTCCGAATTCTTTCAGATCCATCGAACGGCTCCGTGCAATGAATGCTACGAAAAAACGGTAATATTGTCAACGCTTCAGGGCTTTGTTTTCGAGGCCTTTACCACCCCGATGAGCCGGTTCCCCTCATCCAGTCCGTCCACCGTGGCGCCGAGGGCGAGCATCGCTTCCAAATACTCGATGGCCTCTTTGGTGATCACTTCGCCGGGAGTCAGCACCGGGATGCCGGGCGGGTAGACCGTGACGATCTCGGCGCTCGCCCGGTCGATGGATCTCGCCAGCTCGATCTGCTCATGGTCGGACAAAAAGGCGTCGTGGGGGCTGAGGCGCCATTCGTTCTTCAGCACCGGGATGGTGATCGGCCGGAAGCGGCCCGGCTGGGCCTTCTGCCCCTGCTCGGCCGAAATTTCCTTGAGCGCGTCGACCAGCCGGTTCAGGTCGTCTTTGCGGTCGCCGATGCTGACGATCACCAGCACGTGGAAGGGGTCGGCCATCTCCACCTGAATCCCATGGCGCGTGTTGAGCAGTTGCGAGACCTGAAAGCCGGTCAGCCCCAGGCCGCTCACGCCGATCGTCAGCTTGGTCACGTCCAGGTCGCCCATCCGGGCGAAGAGCGACGCGGTGATATCCTCACGGCTGAAGCAGGTGCAGCCGGGGATCTTGTTGATCCGCACCCGCGCTTCCTCCGCCAGCGTGATCGCCTTGTCGAGCAATTTGCGCCCTTCCGTCGCCATCTGCATCCGGGCCAGATCGAGCGAGGCCATCAATATATATGACGGGCTCGTCGTCTGCACCACGCGCAGCACGCGGGCCAGCATCGACATGTTGATCCGGCCCGCGCGCGCATGCAGCATCGAGGCCTGCGTCATGCCGCCGATGATCTTATGGATGCTCTGCACGCACAGGTCGGCGCCGGCCTGCACGGCCGAGACCGGCAGCCCCTCGTGAAAGGTCAGGTGCGGCCCGTGCGCCTCATCGACCAGCGCCATCATGTTGTTCCGGTGCGCGTGGTCGATGATCTGCACCAGGTCAGCGCAGATGCCGTAGTAGTTGGGGCTGGTCAGCACGATCGCCCGCGCGTCGGGGTGGGCGTCGATGGCCGCCCTCGCGCCGTCCAGTGTGACGTTGAGCATGAGATTCAAATTGGGATCGAAGACCGGATCGAAGAAGACGGGCGTGGCGCCCGAGAGGATCAGGCCGGCGATGATCGATTTGTGCGCGTTGCGGGCGACCAGCACCTTGTCGTCCGGCCGGCAGGTGGACAGGATCATGGCGTGGTTGCCGCCGGTCGTGCCGTTCACCAGAAAGAACGACCGGTCGGCGCCGTAGGCCCTGGCCGCCAGCGCCTGCGCTTCTTTAATGACGCCCTTGGGCTTGTGGAGCGAGTCGACCTCGTCCAGCGTCGTCAGGTCGATCGAGAAGATTTTCGGCCCGACGAATTTTCGGAAGCGAGTGCTGATGCCCTTGCCGCTTTTGTGGCCCGGCGTATGAAACGAAACTTTTTTGCTCTCCGCCAGCGCCACCATGGCGTCGAAGAGCGGCGTGCGCAGTTGCTCGTCCAGGTCGTAGGGCGGCAACGGGTAGGGAATGGGAACGGAAGCCGGCAAGGCCGGATCGGCGTCGCCCGTCATCTGCGTGGATGGGGAACTGGGTGGAGCGCGGTCAGTGATAGGTGTAGAGCGGCTGATTGTCTTCAATGATCCGATCAAACTGCTCAAGGCCGTCCCGGACGTTCTTCGGAAAGAGGAACTGCCCCTGGTGGATCTCGCCGTTGTAATACTTGGTGCCGCCCTTGATCCGTTCCTTGATTCGCCGCTCGATCTCCTCGGGCTTGATGGCCCGCGTGTCGATCCGGGTGGAGGCGACGGTGAAGCCCCACGGCAGGCCGAACGAGGGAATGGTCGCCTGGTAGCCGCCGACGTGGGGGAAGACCGCCTTGAGCGTCTGGTAGACGGCGGCAAAGCAGGTGAGCGACGTGTGGGCGGCGCTGCCCGCCTGCAGCGAAATCAGGCCGTCCTTGCCCAACCGCTTCTGGACGATCTTGTAAAATTCCTTGGTGTAGAGGAGGTAGGCCGGCCCTTCCTCCACCGGCTCGGAGATGTCGATGATGATGACGTCCCAGTTGTCCTTGGTCTCCTCCAAGTATTTCCGGGCGTCCATGTAGCGCAATTCCACGCGCGGGTCCTCGAACGCGCCGGCGCTCCACTCCGGCAGGTAAACCTTGGACTGCTCCACCACATCCTCGTCGATGTCCACCATCAGCACCTTCTCGACGCTCTTGTGGCGGAGGATCTCCCGGACGGTGGCGCCTTCGCCGCCGCCCACCACGAAGACGCGCTTGGGCTCCGGGTGGCTGAGCATCGCCGGGTGCACCAGCGCTTCGTGGTAGATGAACTCGTCGGCCTCGCTCGACTGCATCTTGCCGTCCAGCACGAGGCAGCGGCCGTAGCTCTTGGTTTCCAGGATCTCCATCCGCTGGTACTTGGTTTGCTTGGCAAAGAGGATGGTCTCGATGCCATGCATGTGCCCCTCATCGGGGCTCAGGAAATCAAGAAACCATTTGTAGCTCTTTGCTTCGGTCATCTTCCGGCGTGGCGTTCTTTAAGGGTTTGTGGGGCAGCCGGCCCTCGCGGGAGAGCAGGCCCCGCTTCACTTCCACGATCGACGGGCTCTTGGACTGGAACTTGTCGATCAGGTAGTTGGCGGCGACTTCCGGCCGGAGCACGTCGCCGCAGGTGAAGACGTCGATCGCGGCGTAGCCGTATTCGGGCCAGGTGTGGATCGTCAGATGGGATTCGGCGATCACCACGACGCCGCTGATCCCAAAGGGGCTGAACTTGTGGAAACGGGATTCGATGACGGTCGCGTGAGCCTCCTTGGCCGCCGCGACCAGAATCTCCTCGACCTTCTTCAGGTCGTTGAGCAATTTGGAATTACAGTTTCGCAATTCCACGAGCAGATGCGTACCTAACGCATGCACTCTATGTGCCCCCTTTGCTATGACGGATCCGAAGATCCTATTGTGAGAGTGTTGATTGGAGTCACCTCCCTGCCCGCGTGAAAATCAGGCCGTGTTGAGTGTCATCAAATAATTTTTTTTCGTGTTCACCGCGCATCATGTGCTATGTGAGCGTTAATATATCGTAAATGCGGTGAATGTCAAGAAGAAAATGCGTTTTCCACAGGCTTCGCCGGCGGCCGAACAAGCGCGATGGCGCGATGAAAAAATTCTCGACGATAAATGAGCACAGAGGCGAAGGGTCAGGGGTCATGGGGCAAGGAACAACCGGCAGAATTTTCTGTCGCGTACTCTTGCTACTGAGAAATTTTTGTTCGGTCCCTTGACCCTTGTCCCTTGACCCTGGACCCTTTATAATGGGCCGTCATGCTCGGCGACATCAAACTGCGCGATCCGGCGCACTTTGCCAAGGTCGTCCAGTTTTACGCGCAAGTCTCCGCCAAGTACGACGGCCTGACCGAGCCCTACTTCCTCAACGTCCGCCGCCTCTACCGGCAGTGCCTGGATGAAATTTTCGTCGAGCGCCGGTTCGGCGGGCCGTTCGACACGGTGTTGGACGTCGGCTGCGGCACCGGCGCGCAGGTGATCTTTGCCGCGCAGCACGCCCGCCGGGTGATCGGCGTCGATCCCTCCAAGGAGTCGCTCGCCGAGGCCCGGCGGAAGGCCGATGCGCAGGGCTTGACCAACATCGAGCTGCACGGCGCCGATCTGTCCGAGGCGCCGATCCAAGCAGGCTCGGTCGATTGCGTGCTGTCGTACGGCGACGTGCTGAGCCACATCCCCTGGTACGAGCGGACGATCGAGGCGGTCTCGCGCGCCTGCAAGCCCGGCGCGCTCTTCTCGTTCGAGTGCGACAATAAATGGTACCCGGGCCTGCTGCGCGACCGTTCCGAGCTGAAGACGGCCTTGCAGAATGTGCGCGAGGGCCACGCCCGAACCTGGCACATCGACGGCCAGGCGCTGGAGTTCAACACCTTCACGCACAAAGAGTTGACGCAACTGCTGGAGAAGCACCGGTTCCGCCTGCTGCGCACCTACGGCTTCGACTTTTTCACGTATCTGGTGCCGGAGCGCTATCATTTTGAAACGGCGCCGGGCTGGCGGCGTGGATCGGCCATGTGGCTGGCGCGGCTGGATATCCGGCTGGCCGGCTGCTGGCCGGTCAACAGATTGGGGTATAGCAAAATTCTGTTCGCGCGGAGATATTAAATGAAGGCCGCTTGGTGGATTGCCACGGTTGGCGGCATCGGACGGGTGCCGATTGCGCCGGGCACGGCCGGCAGCGCGGCGGGGCTGGCGCTGGCCTGGCTGCTCTACTCCGCGTGGGGCGCCTGGGCCGTGATGATGGTCATTCTGCCGCTGACCGCGCTGGGCGTGGCGGCTTCATCCGCTCTGACGGCCGGCGGCGGAGACAAGGATCCCTCCATCATCGTGATCGATGAGGTCTGCGGGATGCTGGTTGCCGTCGCCGGATTGTCCTTCACCGGCCTGACCGCGCTGGGCGCGTTTGTGCTGTTTCGCCTCTTCGACATCGTGAAGCCGTTTCCGCTCTCGTGGATCGAACGGCGTTTACCGGGCGGCTGGGGCGTGATGGGCGACGATCTGGCCGCCGGCCTGGCGGCCAATCTCTGCGTACGCGCCGTCTCCGTCTGGTGGGGGGACGGGTCATGAAGCGGGCCGCGGTGACGGCCGAGCTGATCGCCATCGGCACG
>JBFMAJ010000164.1:0-4865 GCA_040755775.1 Nitrospirota bacterium | reverse complement strand
CGAGAAACCAGCCGCGGCGGCCGGGCTCTTCACGCGCAATCGATTTCAAGCCCCGCCGTTGCTGGTGACCCGCCGCCATCTGCGGCGCGGACGGTTACAGGCCATCATCATCAATAGCGGCAACGCCAACGCCTGCACCGGCCGGGCCGGCCTGGCGGCGGCCGTCGTCATGGCCGGTGACACCGCCCGGCTGCTCGGGCTGCCCGCGCATCTCGTCGGGGTTGCCTCCACCGGCGTCATCGGCGTCCCGCTGCCCATTGCCCGCATTCGCCGCGCGCTGCCCCGGTTGGTGGAGAAACTCTCGTCCGCCGGCGGCCATCAGGCCGCGCGGGCGATCATGACCACCGATACGAAACCGAAAGCGGTGGCGCTGGAGACCCGCATCGGCGGCCGGCGGATCCGAATCGGCGGCATCGCCAAGGGCGGCGGCATGGTGCACCCGCAAATGGCGACGATGCTGGCCTTCTTGGCCACCGACGCCACGATCGGCGCGCCGCTGCTGCGCCGAGCGCTGGCCGAAGCGGCCGACCATTCGTTCCACGCCATCACAATCGACGACATGAGCACGAATGATCTCGTGCTCTGCCTGGCGACGGGCGGCGCAGGCGGGCCGATGCTGCGCGCCGGCGGCGCGGCCTACGGGCAATTCCGCCGCCTCCTGGCCGAGGCCTGCCGCCGGCTTGCCCTGCAGATGATCGCCGATGCGGAGGGCGGCACGAAGATCATCCAGATCACGGTGCAGGGCGCCGCCAGCTCGAATGAGGCCCGCGCGATGGCCCTGGCGGTGGCTCGCTCGCCTTTGGTAAAAGCGGCCTTCTACGGCCAGGACCCCAATTGGGGCCGGATCATGGCGGCGCTCGGCGCCTCGGGCACGAATGTGCGGGAAGCGGATGTGTCGATCGCGTTCGGGCCGGCCACGATCGCGCGCGGGGGGCGGAGCGCGGGCCCCGCGGCCGAACGGCGGGCCGCCCGCGTCCTGCGCCAGCGAGAGATTCCGGTTCGGATCACCGTGGGCCGCGGCCGCGGCGAGGCCACGATCTGGACGTCCGATCTGACCGACGCCTACGTCCGGATCAACGCGCACTACCGCACGTGAGTCTCCGTTTTTCTTGAAAATCAGCGGGACGCTGTGTTATCGTTCCCGCACGCAACACACAACGCATGCGCGCGAAAAATGGGCGTGGGTGGTCCGCCACACTTGCCTGTCGGCAGGCAGGGGCGGATTCGGCGCCAGCGGGGCGCGCGCAGAGGCCAAACCCAACACAAAGGAGCATCATGGCACACCTGACCCTTCAGGAATTATTGGAAGCCGGGGTCCACTTCGGCCATCAGGCCAAGCGCTGGAACCCCAAAATGAAGCGCTTCCTCTACGGCGAACGCAACAACGTCCACATCATCGACCTGCAGCAGACGCTCAAGCGCTTCGAGGAGGCCCGTCAATTCGTGAAACGGACGGCCGCCGACGGCGGCACGCTGCTCCTGGTCGGCACCAAGCGGCAGGCCCAGCAGGCCATCAAGGAAGAGGCGGAACGGTGCGGCATGTTCTACGTCGTCGAGCGGTGGCTGGGCGGCATGCTGACCAATTTTCAGACGATCCGCCACAGCGTCGACCGGCTCAACGCGCTGGAACGGGCGCGCACCGACGGCACGCACGACCGGCTGTCCAAAAAGGAAGTCTCGCAACTGGAAAAGGAGCGGCTGCGCCTGGAGCGCTACCTGCAGGGCGTGCGCAACATGGCCGGCCTGCCGGCCGCCATCTACGTCGTGGACACGCGCAAGGAATATATCGCGGTGGCCGAGGCGAACCGGCTGGGCATTCCCGTGATCAGCCTGGTGGACAGCAACTGCGATCCCGATCCGATCACCTACCCCATCCCCGGCAACGACGACGCCATCCGCGCCATCAAATTGATCACGGCCCGCCTGGCCGACGCCGCGCTGGAGGGCAAGGAAGCGGCCAGCCGGCAGCGCGAGCAGATCAAACCCATTGCGGCCCCGGTCGAGGCCCCCGTCGCCGCGCCCGTGGCGGCCGGCGGCGAAGTGAGCGCCTTCGCGCCCGCGTCGTAACGGTCTCGAGCGATGATTAGCCCGCAGTTGGTCAAACAGCTCCGGGAGCGCACCGGCGCCGGCGTGCTGGATTGCCAGGCCGCGCTGCGCGAAACCCAGGGAGATTTGGAGCAGGCGACGCGCTATCTGCGCGAAAAAGGGATCAGCGCCGCGGCCAAGAAGGCGGGGCGCGTCGCCACGGATGGCTCGATTACCTCCTACATCCACATGGGCGGAAAGCTCGGCGTGCTGATCGAAGTGAACTGCGAAACCGATTTCGTCGCCCGCACCGACGATTTTCAGCAACTGGCCAAGTCCCTCGCCATGCAGGTGGCCGCCGCGGCGCCGCCGCCGGAGTTCGTCCGGCGGGAGGAGATCCCGCCAGCCCGCCTGGAAGAGGAGGCGGCCATTTTCCGCGCGCAGATCAAGGACAAACCGGTCCATCTGATCGAGCAGATCGTCAAGGGCAAGCTCGACAAATTCTGCGCCGACATCTGCCTGCTGGAGCAAAAGTTCATCAAGGACCCCAATATCACGGTGAAGGAGCTGATCACCCAGGCGATCGCCAAGCTCGGCGAAAACATCACCGTGCGCCGATTCGTCCGCTACCGGCTCGGCGAGCAGAGCTGACCCGTTCGCCATGAGCCCGTCGCCTCCCTACCACCGCGTCATGCTCAAGCTCAGCGGCGAAGTGCTGGCGGGGCCGGCCGGCCAGGGACTGGATCCGGAGGTGATCCGCACCATCGCGGGCGAGATCAAGGAGGTGATTGATTTCGGCGTCGAAGTGGCGGTCGTCATCGGGGGCGGCAACATCTTCCGGGGCGCCACCGCCACCGTCATGGGCATGGAGCGCGCCACCGCCGACTACATGGGCATGCTGGCGACCATCCTGAACGGCATGGCGCTGCAAAATTTCCTCGAGCAGATCGGCGTGGTCACCCGCCTGCAGAGCGCGATCGAAATGCGCCAACTGGCCGAAAGCTACATCCGGCGCCGGGCCATCCGCCACCTGGAAAAAAAGCGCGTCGTCATCTTCGCCGGCGGCACCGGCAATCCCTACTTTTCCACCGACACGGCGGCGGCCCTGCGGGCCACGGAGATCGGCGCGCAGGTCATTCTGAAGGGCACCAAGGTGGACGGCGTCTTCGAGGAGGATCCGGTCAAGGTGCCGACGGCCAAAAAATTCGACCGGCTCAGCTATCACGATGTCATTGAAAAAAATCTCCGGGTTATGGACGCCACGGCCGTGACCCTGTGCATGGACCACAACGTGCCCATCATCATCTTCAACGTCAAGGAAAAAGGAAATATCCGCCGGGTCATTCAGGGCGAGCGGCTGGGGACCGTGGTGGACGGACGGCGCCGATGAGCGCGCCGGCCGTGCAGGAGACGCGCGCCAAGATGGAGCAGTCGATCCAGCACGTCGTCCAGCAGCTTGCCACCATCCGCACGGGACGCGCCACCGTGGCGCTGCTGGACGGCATCCTGGTCGATTACCACGGCGCGCCGCGGCCGCTCAAACAGGTGGCCTCGCTGGCGACGCCCGACAGCCGCTCGCTGACGATTCAGCCGTGGGAGCCGGCGATCCTGCCGGCCATCGAAAAGGCGTTGCAGACCTCCTCGTTGGGCCTGACCCCGAACAACGACGGTAAATTGATCCGGCTGAACATGCCGCCCTTGACCGAGGAGCGGCGCAAGGAGCTGGTGAAGGTCGCCAAAAAAATGGGCGAGGACGGCAAAGTCGCCGTCCGGAATATCCGGCGCGACGCCAATGAGCTGCTGAAGTCGGCCAAGTTGTCGGAAGACGCCGTCCGGGCCGCCCAGCAAGAAATTCAAAAACTGACGGATCAGTACACGCTCAAGATCGATGACGCCATCAAGAAAAAGGAAAAGGAGATCCTTGAGTTTTAAGCGCCATCCACCGGCGCTCTCTCCCTTGATCGCCCGTTCCCGCTCTTTTCCCTCGAACCATTCCCGTTAACATGTCGGCGCCTCCGGCCCAGATTCTGATCGATCTGGCCGCGCTTCGGCGCAACGTGGCCTCGCTGGTCTCGCTGATCGGCCCGGCGTGCGAACTGCTGGCCGTCGTCAAATCGGACGGCTACGGCCACGGCCTGGTCGAGTCCGCCCGGGCCGCGCTGGCCGGCGGCGCCCGCCGCGCCGGCGTCAGCGCCGTGATGGAAGGGATCGCCCTCCGGGAAGCCGGCGTCGGCTGTCCCATTCTGGTCATGGGCCCCTTCGAGGAATCGGACGCGTCGGCGATCGTGGCGCGTCGGCTGACCCCCGTCATCAACCGCCCCAGCCAGCTCACCGCGCTGGCGGCCGCCACGCGCGCAGGCGGTCACGCCGCTCGGTCGCCGCTGCCGGTCCACGTCAAGGCGGACACCGGCATGGGGCGGCTCGGCCTGTTGTCCGATGAGCTGTGGCCCTTGCTGGAGCGCGTCATGGCGGCGCCGGAGCTGACCCTGGAAGGCGTGATGACCCATTTTGCCGAAGCCGATCAGGCCGGCTCGGCCGCCACCGCCGAGCAGGGCCTCGCCTTTGGCGCGCTGCTCAAGCAGATTCGGGATCGCTATCCCTCAGCGCGCGGGCTCGTCGCCCACGCCGCCAACAGCGCCGCCCTGCTGACCCAGCCGGACAGCCGTCACCAGATGGTGCGCGCCGGATTGGCGATCTACGGCGTGCTGCCCTCCCCTCATTGCGGAAATATCGTGCCGCTGGCGCCGGTGATGCGGTGGACCAGCCGCATCGCGCATCTGCGGCGGCTGCCGGCCGGCGCCTCCATCGGCTACGGCCGCACCTTCACGACCGCGCGCCCC
>JBFMAJ010000163.1:1842-4869 GCA_040755775.1 Nitrospirota bacterium | reverse complement strand
CGGCAGCGCCGCCGCCTCTCCGAAATGCTGGCGATACCGTGCCAACAGCGACAGGCCCAGCGTGGTCATCTGCCGGCCCATGTCATTAATATAATATTCCCGTTCGACCTGATGCCCCGTCGCCTCCAGCAGATTCGCCAGCGCGTCGCCGACAGCGGCGATCCGGCCGTGGCCGACGTGAAGCGGGCCGGTGGGGTTGGCGCTGACAAACTCGACCTGCACCCGCCGCCCAACGCCTACGGCCGATCGGCCGTAATGAATTCCCCGCTCGCGGATGGCCTTCAGCACCTGGTGCCAATAAAGCGGCTTCATCGTGAAATTCAAATAGCCCGGCCCGGCCACCTCCACCCGTTCCAGCCAGGGCTCGGGCGGCATGTGGCGGCGGAGCGTGTCGGCCACGTCGCGCCCGGGGCGCCCTTCGCCGGCGGCCAGCGCCATGGCGGTCGTGCTGGCAAAATCACCCTGTCCCGGCCGCTTGGGCACCTCCAATAAAATCGGCGGATCGGCAGACGGTGAAATTTCCCCGGCGGCCTGGGCCGCGCGCACCGCCGCGTGAAGGAGATCAACGAGATCTTTATTCATACCCCCCCATCGCCCATATGTTTTGTGGTTGAATCCGATTTGCCCCGAATAAACGCGGGGTAGTATACCACGCTCGGCTTGCGAACGCCGCTTGCGAATCGTGAGGCGTTTGCTCTACAGTGCACTCGTGTTGTCACACTATCGGCGCGGCATCCGGTGGATCATCCTGCCCGTTCTGGCGGCCGCCTGCTCCACCACCGGCCCGACCGTCAACGATGACCGGAGAGCGGCATTCGACCGGAACGCCGTCGCCCTGATCCGCACCTTCAGCGCGGATGAGGCGGGGCGGATCCGCCAGGCCTTGCTCCGGGGGGAGCCCTTCCCCGCCTCGACGGCCATCGTGCCCATCGGCGAGCTGGACCGCATCCATCCGTCGCTGAGCCTGATTGCCACCCGGCTGCGCGATTGCGAAATCAGCGAGCCGATTGCGTCCAATGCCGGCCGGGAGGGGGCTGAGTTTGTGCTGCTCCAGCGGGGCGGCGGCCGGGCGACGCCCTGCCACGGCGAGATGCCGGCCGAGACGCGCTCGCTGTATCAGAGAATCGACGAATGGGGCGGTGAGCTGCTCATCGGCCTGCTCCTGATCGGGCTGGCCGGCGCGCTGGCGGCGCTGCCGTTTCTGTTCTAACCCCTCGCCGCTTAATCCAGATCGATCGGCCGGAGCGGGGGCTTGGCGTCCGGATCGACCCGCTTCAGCGATTCCTTGACCTTCTCTTCCAGCACCCGGGCGCGGTCCTTCAGCGCCCGCTGCTCCTGCGACACCCGCTCGGTGGTCGCCTGGCGCTGCTCCTCCAGCCGGCGCATCATTTCCTGCAGCGACGCCGACGGCCTGGGCTTCTCTTCCGACCCCAGCAGCGCCCCCGTCTTCCGGTCGATCACGAGCTTCGCCTCGCAGTGGGGGCATTGGACGTGAAGTTTCTCTGTTTCGGCCATAGACTAACCGACGATATTGTAGGGCTGGTTGGAGGGGAATTGCAACCTGGCCCTCACGCTCAACCAGTTTATTGGTCGAAAACATAGCCAAAAAGGATGAAATTTCATCCTTTTGGCTCCTGTGTTCCAACTCGGATCGACGGTAACTCCATCCTGCAAATCTGGTATGCGGTTTGCTTGTCCCCCTGTCCGAAAGGACAGGTGACAGGCCGGCCGAGTTGGTGTATAGCTGGCACCCGAATGCTGCGCATCGGCTTGGCGCCGCCGTGGTTCAGGAGGGCTGTATGACGATCAAGCATCACGATCTATCGTTGATCCGGCTTGCCGTGTTTATCCTACCCCTATTGTTGGCCTGGGGGAATATTTACGCCCAGGAAGGCGGGGATGGCGGTGGTGGCCACAGCGGGGGCGCCCAAGCCCTCTCGCTGGTGGGAGGGTCTGCCGGCAGCGGCGGGGGGAGCGGCGGGGGAACGGTCACCCCGGATCTCTTTACGGGCACGCTGAGCCATGCGATTCCGATCGAGGTGCCGCCCGGCCGAAACGGCGTGCAGCCGCAGTTGGCTCTGACCTACCGGAGCAATAACGGCAATGGGGTAATCGGTGTGGGTTGGGAGCTCGAAGTGGGGGCCGTCGAGCGCAGCATCAAGTTCGGGCTCGATTACAACGGCGACGACTACGTCTTGCGCATGGCCGGGTCATCTGTGGACCTAGTGCGCACCAGCGGCACCGCTCCGGACGATGGAGAGTTTCGGCCCAAGATCGAGGGATCGTTTCATCGAATTAAAAAGATTGGCTCCTCCTGGGAAGTGACGGATAAAGCGGGAAAGCGCTATCTGTTTGGCCAGACGGCCGATTCGCGTCAGGATGGCCCGCCCGGAGTGTTTCGATGGTCCCTGGATCAGGTCATCGATCCGGATGGCAACGAAATGCGGTTCACCTACCTTCCCAAAGCTCAGGGACAACTCTATCTGGACCGCATTGATTATACCTATCCCGGCCCGCTCCAGTATGTGAAGCTGTACTGGGAAAGCCGCCCTGATACGTCCGTCATGTACACCACGAATTTTAAAGTGGTGACGGCTTACCGCCTTAAAACCATTGAGGTGGCGGCTGCGGGCGTTCCCCAGCGGATCTACACGCTGGCCTACACCATAAGCGGCAGTACGGGACGCAGTCTAATTGCCGGCGTGCAACAGTATGACAAAAATGCGTCAGTGGATCCGGCAACGGGAGCCGTGACGGGCGGCAGCACCCTGCCGGCAACTACTTTTCTTTGGTACGATGCCGCAAGCATTCTGAATACAGTGCTGAATATCAGCGATTGGTATGGGCTGACGCAGAGCCAATGGGCCACCACCACGCATAGAATCATTGCGGGGGATTTCAACGGCGATGGCAAGACCGATCTGTTGTTGCAGGCGGATAGCATTGATGCGGGTACCTTCCTGTTGCTTGCGGATGGCGCGGGTGGGTTCCAGGCGGCACAAAACATCAGCAACTCGTATGGGCTGA
>JBFMAJ010000163.1:0-1742 GCA_040755775.1 Nitrospirota bacterium | reverse complement strand
TGGCGCGGGTGGGTTCCAGGCGGCACAAAACATCAGCAACTCGTATGGGCTGATGCAGAGCCAATGGGCCACTGATACGCATGTTGTGATTCCAGGCGATGTTAACGGCGATGGCAAGACCGATCTGCTGTTGCAAGCGGATAGCATCGATGCGGGTACCTTCCTGTTGCTTGCGGATGGCACGGGTGGGTTCCAGGCGGCACAAAACATCAGCAACTCGTATGGGCTGACGCAGAGCCAATGGGCCACCACCACGCATAGAATCATTGCGGGGGATTTCAACGGGGATGGGAAAACCGATCTGCTGCTGCAAGCGGATAGCATTGATGCCAGCACCTTCTCGTTGCTCGCGGATCCTACCCCACCAAACCTTTTAAGCAGCATCGCAAATGGCCTTGGCGGGACGACCACCACAACGTATAGGCCTTCCACGCAGTATGACAATACCTGTTTGCCCTTCCCCACTCAGACGGTCAGTGCCGTCACGACAAATGATGGGAATGGAATCACCAGCACCACAACGTATCTCTATCAAGGCGGCTGCTATTACATTCCCCAAAAGGATTTCAGGGGCTTCAATAAGGTGACGGTGACGGGTCCAGCCGCACCCAATGGCGAGCAGACGATCAGCACCACCTGGTTCCATCAAGGAAATGACACGGCCGTTGATACCAACGTTCCTTGGGTTGAAACCGGCTACATGAAGGGCAAGCCCTACAAGGTTCGGGTGACGGATGAGCAGGGGCGGCTCTATTCGGAGACTACCACCAGTTATGTCCCTGCTGGCGCCGCGCCCTACTTTACCCCGCCCCTGGAGGTCACTGCGCTGACCTGCGAAGCCGGAGCGAACTGCCGGCAGGCCCGCATGGGGTATGGGGATGCGGCCACCGGGACTTCCTACTATGACGCCTATGGCAACCTGCTCCAAGAGCATCACTATGGCGATCCCACGGATGCGAGCGATGACCGCACGGTCCTGCGAAGCTTTGCGATCAACGACACGGCGTGGATTGTCGGCCTGCCCCGCAAAGAGACGATCCGCGAGGGCATCGGATTCACCGGGTTGACCAAGGCCGAGACGCTCTTCCACTATGACGGCGCCACCGATCCCACCGCACTGCCGGACAAGGGCCATCTGACCAAGCTGGAGCGCTGGCTCGACAAACCGGCGGGGTATTTGGCCACGACCATGACCTACGACAGCTACGGCAATCTGCTCACCACGACCGATGCCCGGGGTTATACGACAACCATCTGCTACGATGCAGCCGCCATTTTCCCGCAAAAGACCACGAATGCCCTGGGCCACATTGCCCGAACCGACTACTACGGCGTGGCCTGGAACCCGGCCTGCGGCGCTGCGCCGGCCTCGTATGCGGGCGCCGGCCTTTGGGGGCAGGTGAAAAGCGTCACCGACGCCAATGGTCAGCAGAGCACCACGCAATACGACACCTTTGGCCGGACGGTGCTGGTCACCAATCCTGATGGCGGCACCACCACAACGGAATATCTCAATGTAGGCGATCCCACGCTGCAGCGCACCCGCACGGTCACCGCCGACGGCAGCCAAGACGGCCTCTGGTCGGAGAGCTACTTTGACGGCCTGGGCCGCACGTACAAGAGCCTGGCCAAAGGGCCTAATGGCACGCCCATTCGCCAGGATATGATCTACAACAACCGCGGCCTGGTGGACCAACAATCGCTGCCCTATTTTGACGGCACGGAGCCACCCCGCTACACCA
>JBFMAJ010000162.1:0-4906 GCA_040755775.1 Nitrospirota bacterium | reverse complement strand
CCGTTCACGATACCGGCCCCCGCGCGGGGCGGCCGTTCGTGGCGGTCAACTGCGCCGCGCTGTCGGAGCATTTGATCGAAAGCGAGCTGTTCGGCCACGAACGGGGCGCCTTCACGGGAGCGGTCGCTCAAAAGAAAGGGCGGTTCGAGCTGGCCGACGGCGGCACGCTCTTCCTGGACGAAATCGGCGAGCTGTCGCCGGGCCTCCAGGTGAAGCTGCTGCGCGTGCTGCAGGAAGGCGAATTCCAGCGGGTCGGCGGGCAGCAGACGCTCCGCGCGGACGTGCGGGTCATCGCGGCCACGCATCGCGATTTGGCGCAGGCGATCCGGACGGGGCGGTTTCGCGAAGACCTGTACTACCGGATCAACGTGCTCGCGGTGGCGGTGCCGCCGCTGCGGGAGCGGCTCGACGACCTGCCGGCGCTGGCCGAGCACTTCATCGTCAAGGCGTCGGCGACGATGCACAAAACGGTCGCCCTCGCCCCGGAGGCAATGGCCCTGCTCGGACGCTACCACTGGCCGGGCAACGTTCGGGAGCTGGAGAACGTGATCGAGCGGGCCGTGGTGCTGACCGAGGGCGCCGTCATCACGGCGGCGGACCTTCCCAAGGAGATCACCGGCCTGTCCGGCGAGGCGGCCCGGGCGGTGAGCGATCCGACGCTGTCGTTGAACGAAAAAATGGAGCGGCTCGAGCGGGAAGCCATCCGGCAGACCTTGGAGGCGACCGGGTGGAACCAGACTCAGGCCGCGAAATTGCTTGGTATTAAACGGAGCTCGCTCCAATACAAGATCAAGCTGCATGGACTGGTCCGTTAAGCCATGGCGCGCGGCCGGCGCGCTGCTCATCCTGGTCGCGGCGTTGAGCCGCCCGGCGTGGGCCGATCCGCCGGCGGCCGCCGAGCTTGAACACAGCCGGGCCGAGCTGTCCGCGATTCTTGAGCGGCAACGGGCGCTGGAGAACCGCGCGATCCAGGCGCACGTCGAGGAGGAGCAACTCGGCGGCGCGGTACAGGAACTGAAACGGCGGTCTCCCCTGCTGCCCGAGGCACTGCACCGGCTTCGCCTAGACCGGGCCCTCCGGCAGCTTCGGGACCGCCTGCTCGAGCTGCAATCGCTGCACCGGGAACAACAAGGACTGCGCGCCGATGAAGAGCGGATTCGGGAACGCATCCACGCCCTGCTCCGGGCGCAGGCGAACGAGCGGCTGACCGAAGCGGAGCGACTCTACCGGGCGGGCCGGGAGCTGCAGGCCGAGGCCGCGTACGGCCAATCGCTCGAGCTGATGGAGGAAAGCGAGCGGATTGTCCGCCCGGCGATCCCCTCTCTGCCGCCGCAAAGCCCGCCGTTCGATCCCGAGCTGACGGGCCAAGAAAATCCGGCCGAACTGTTCCAGATCAGCGTCCTCTTGCAGCATCAGGCCGAAGAGTTGGTGCAGGAATCGACCTACCTGGAGCGCATTGCGGGGCGCCTGCGATCCGATCTGGAGTGGGAGCGGCGCGCCGCCCGGTTTCAGGGCATCCGCGAGCGCGGGGCCGGCGGACAGCCAAAGCCCGGTCCGATCGAGCCGGAACTCGTGCTGGCCGGCCGCCTGGCGGAGATCGAACGACGCATCGAGAGCAATGACGCCGCGATCCGGCAATTGCGGGCGCGCGCCGAGGAAGTGAGCCGGCTGGCCGGAGCCGATTCATCGACGAGCCGGAGCGCGCCGTGAGCATGGCCGCGCTTCGGCCGATCATCGCCGCGCTGGCCGCGTTCGCCGGCCTGGCCGCCTGCCTGGCGCCGGCCCCCTATCGATTGGGGAATCGGGCGCTGGAGCGAGGTGACTATGCGGAGGCGATCCGCCAGTACCAGCAGGCGTTGGCGGACGACCCCGCGGATCCGGCGGCCCGCAACAATTTGGGCGTCGCCTATCTGCGCGCCGATCAGGATGAGTTGGCGTTTCAAGAATTTCAAAAAATTCTCGTCCGCCGGCCGGCCGACGCCAAGGCGCAGTTCAATCTCGGCCTGGTCTATTACAAAAAAGGCCTGTTCGATCTGGAGCTGGAGGCGTACCGCAAAACGATCGAGCTGGATCCCGGGCACTTCGAGGCCCATCTCCACCTGGGGCACGCCGCCCTGGCCAAGGGCCTGGACGACGACGCCATGCAACAGTACCGCTGGGTGCTCGACAAGCATCCCGCTCATCCCTCGGCCCTCTACAATCTCTCGTTGCTGCACGAAGACCGGGGAGAGCTGCGCGAGGCGCTGGCGCTGCTGGAACGCTATCTGAAGCTCAACTACTCCAGCCGTTGGACCCTCGAGGCCCAGCGGCGGGCGGATGCGCTGCGCGCGCGATTGGCCGCATCACCGTAATTTGCCTGGATTCTGGCATCTCTTTCCCATAGTGCCAACTTTTTGGCATTCCCACGCTTAAAAAAACCGGCCTGAGTTTCACTTTTAACCAATTATTTCACTATTTCCGGTTTTGGCGCAGCCCTTGCATATTCTTTCTGCCATGGCACAGCCGGGCCGGAGCTTTCGACAACTGAACGCAATCGTCATGCGAGTGTTCGGCGCGGCCGCGCTGGGCGGTCTGCTCGTCGGCCTCCTCATCGCCTGGCACGGCCCGTCCGGCTCTCGCGCCAGCGCCGAAAACGCGCCGAAGGCGGACGCGCCGGCGGTTCCCGATCGATTCACGCACGACGCGACGACCTTCCCCTTGCGGGGGGCGCATCGCATCCTCAAGTGCGAACAGTGTCACCTGGGCGGAGTGTACAAAAATGTACCGACCCGCTGCGATGGCTGCCACAACGGGCAGCGCACCTACGGCAAGCCGCTCGGCCATCCGCCTACCAATCAACAGTGCGACGCGTGCCATAACGATTCCGCCTGGTCGGCCGTCACCTACCGCCATGATCCCGTGACGACGGCCGGACAATGCGCCACCTGCCACAACGGCCAGCAGGCCGCCGGCAAGCCCGCGGGCCATATCATGACGACCGCCCAATGCGACACCTGCCATTCGACCAGGGCCTGGGTGCCGACGACGTTCAAACACGATCCGGCGACGACGGCCGGCCAGTGCTCCAATTGTCACAACGGGCAGCAGGCAATCGGCAAACCGCCGGGCCATTTCGTGACGACGCTTCAGTGCGACTGGTGCCACCGCACCAGGGCCTGGCTCCCCACCGCGCTGACGACCCACGACAATCCCAAATTAATCGGCGGTCACGTCGGCTTGGATTGCACGGCCTGCCACGCGGCCTCGACCTCGGCCGTCATCTTCCGGGACGGCACGACCTACGGCTCCTGCGCGAATTGCCATACCCGGGATTACAAGCCCGGAGAGGATGATCATCGAGGCATCCAGGCCGACGCCACCTGCTCCAGTTGCCACGAACACGCCGCGTATCGATGGTGATGACGCGGCTGTTGGTGGGTATCGGTTTTTTTTTGATCATGGGCTGCGCAACCGGAACTGGCCGGCAAACGGCCGATACCGCGTCCCCTCGCGCGCCGTCGGCCGGAGCCGTTCCCGGCACGGCGGGCGCGCGGGCGACCGCGCCGGCCATGGCCCCGAAACCGGCCCGGCGCGGCCCCGAACTGACGGGGACGCTGACGACCGAATACCTCTATGACCGCCTGCTGTCGCCGGCGCCCTCCGAGACGACAGTCAATCAACTCAGCGAATACCTGACCGTTCGATGGAGAAATTCGACGGGGCCCGATCTGAAAGTGTACTTTGCCGGCTCCTATGCGCACGACTTCTCCGACCGCAGGAACAGCCGGTACCGGATCTACAAGCTGTTCGGCGAGTGGACCGCGCCCGGCTCGTCGCTGGCGCTTCGCGCGGGCCGGCAGCCGGCGTCCGGCAACACCGTCTTCACCCGATTCGACGGCCTGACCTTCACCTACCGGCCGTCGCCGCTGGTCAGCCTCAACGTCGGCGGCGGATTTCCCGTGGACCATGCCGTCTCGGATCATCTTGGCATCCAGACGGACCGGTGGTTTTACGACGCCTATCTGATGCTGTACGATTGGCAGCATGTCAGCGGCCGGCTCTACTACACCCAGGAATTGGACGCCAATTTTTCGATGCGGCAGGCGGTCGGCCTGAACGGCTACTGGCTCTGGAAGTCGGTCACCGTCACGGCGGCGGGAGACTACGACCTCGACTTCGCCCGCCCGAGTCTGCTGTTGTTGCGCGGCGACTATGCGCAGGGACCGGCCCGGTGGTCACTCGGCGCCGAGTTTCGGAACAATCCCTTTCTCGATTACGCCACGGCGCTGCTGGATCCCGGATTCTGCGGCGCGGCGGCGCCGGTGACCGCATTCGACGATCTGTCCCGGCAGCTCTCCCGCGGCGCGATTCAGTCATGCGCCCTGAAGAATACGGCCGACGCCCTGCAACTGGACGGCGGCGTGGCCGTCGATTTTTCCACGGTGTGGCGGGGAGATCTTCGCTACGCCCACATCGAAGGGCGGGTGGCCGATCTCTCGCCCGCCGGCGCGCCGGCGGGACAACGGGACCGGCGGTCCGACCGGATCTCCCTGTTCCTGTCGGAGCGAAACGGCCTGGGCGCCTCCGAGATTTGGTCGTTGCTGGTGTTGTACGAGCCGGCGACCGATTCCCGGATGCTCTCGGTCACCAGCACGCTGTCAAAATATTGGCAAAGCGGCCTGGAAACGTCGTTGCGCCTCCGGGGCGACCGCATCACCTACGAGGCCTCCGGCAGCCGGATCACGCGCATCATCCCCGGCCTACTGCTGCTGTACGCGTTTCCTTCGGGGACCAGCGCGAACCTTGAAGCCGAGTATGCGCTGGAGCAGGACAGCGCCGCCTTTCACACCAACACGCTGCGCATCAGGGCCGGCCTCACGATTCCCTTCTGAGAGACGGAGCAAGGAGCGACGAATGCAACTGGTCA
>JBFMAJ010000161.1:0-5005 GCA_040755775.1 Nitrospirota bacterium | reverse complement strand
GCCCGCCGAGCAGCGGTTCGTCATCGCCAGCCAATTGGTGCGGGCGATTCTGGAGTTGGGCAAGCGGGGCCAGACGATCCAGCGCTACAAGGGCCTGGGGGAAATGAACCCCGAGCAGCTCTGGGAAACGACGATGGATCCGGCGAGGCGCACGTTGTTGAAGGTGACGCTTGAGGACAACGCGGCCGCCGAGGATATCTTTACGATCCTCATGGGGGACCGGGTGGAGCCCCGCCGGGATTTCATCCAGAAGCACGCGCTGGAAGTGAAAAATCTCGACATCTGATGGAGTCCTAGCCCCATGCCGGACGTGCTGAGCCCGCCCCCGCCGTCGTCTCCCGTGCCGCCGTCGCCGCCCCCGTCTCCGATGATCGCCATCGAAGACGAGATGCAGGGAGCCTATCTCGATTACGCGATGAGCGTCATCGTCGGGCGGGCGCTGCCCGACAGCCGCGACGGCCTCAAGCCCGTGCACCGGCGGATCCTCTACGCGATGTTCCGGGAGGGGCTGCTGTCGACCCGGCGCTATTCCAAATCGGCCGGCGTCGTCGGCGAGGTGATCAAGAAATACCATCCCCACGGCGACGCGGCCGTCTACGACGCGCTGGTGCGGATGGTCCAGGACTTCAACCTCCGCTATCCGTTGGTCGACGGCCAGGGCAATTTCGGCAGCGTGGACGGCGACCCCGCGGCCGCCTACCGCTACACCGAGGTCCGGCTCACGAAACTGGCCGAGGAGATGCTGGCCGACATCGACATGGATACGGTCGACTTCTCGCCCAACTTCGACGATTCCGCCCAGGAGCCGCTCGTGCTGCCCACCCGGGTGCCGAATCTGCTGGTCAACGGCTCCACGGGCATCGCCGTCGGCATGGCGACCAATATCCCGCCCCACAACCTGGGCGAGGTGATCGACGCGTCGCTGATCCTGCTGGCGCAGCCGGAGGCCGGGCTGGACGCGTTGATGGCCGCGCTGAAGGGGCCCGATTTTCCGACGGCCGGCTTCATCTACGGCCTGCAGGGCATCGGCGAAGCCTACCGGACGGGCCGCGGCTCCTTGACGCTGCGGGCCCGGGCGCTCATCGAAGTGCACCCGAAGACGGAGCGGGAATCGATCATCATCACCGAGCTGCCCTACCAGGTCAACAAGGCGCGGCTGCTGGAGAAGATCGCCGAGTTGGTCCGCGACCGGCGGATCGACGGCATCTCGGACCTGCGCGACGAGTCGGACCGGGAGGGCATGCGGGTGGTGATCGAGCTGCGGCGGGGCGAGAGCGCGCAGATCGTCCTGAACCAGCTCTACAAGCTGACCACGATGCAGAGCACCTTCGGCGTCATCCTGCTCGCGCTCGTCAACAACGAGCCGCGGATTCTGACGCTGAAAGAGCTGCTCCAGCTCTTCCTCGACCACCGCCGGGAAGTGGTCATCCGCCGGACGAAATTCGAGCTGAAGAAGGCCGAGGAGAAAGCCCATATTCTGGAGGGACTCAAGATCGCGCTGGACCACCTGGACGAGGTGATCCGGCTCATCCGGCGCTCCCGCTCGACCGAAGAGGCGCGCGACGGCCTGATGCGGAACTTTCAGTTGACGCTGGTGCAGGCCAACGCCATCCTCGACATGAAGCTGCAGCGGCTGACCGGCCTGGAGCGGGAAAAGCTGCTGCAGGATTACGCCGAGACCATTCAGCGGATCGAAGCGCTGCGGTCGATTCTGGCCAGCGAGGCGGCCGTGAAGGGCGTGATCCGGGAAGAATTGCAGGCGCTGCGCGAGGCCTATGCCGATCCGCGCCGCACCGAGATCGTGCCAGAGAGCGGCGAGATCAACCCCGAGGATCTGATCGCGCCGGAGGAAATGGTGATCACCGTCAGCCACAGCGGCTACCTGAAGCGCAGCGCGGTCAGCATCTACCGCAGCCAGCGGCGGGGCGGCAAGGGCAAGATCGGCATGGGCACCAAGGAGGAGGATTTCGTCGACCGGCTCTTCGTCGCCTCGACCAAGGACTACCTGCTCTTTTTCACCGACGCGGGCAAGGTCCACTGGCTGAAAGTCCATCAGATTCCGGAGGCGGGGCGGGCGGCCAAGGGCAAGGCGATGGCGAACCTGCTCCAGTTGGCCGCGGGCGAGCAGGTCTCGGCCATTTTGCCGGTCGCCCAGTTTGCGGCCGACACCTACGTCGTGATGGCGACCCGGCAGGGCGTGATCAAAAAGACGCCGCTGGAGGCCTACAGCAATCCGCGCTCGGGCGGCATCATCGCCCTGACGCTGGGCGAGGGCGACCGGCTGGTCGGGGCGCAACTGTCAAACGGCCGGCAGCACATTTTCCTGGCCACGAAGCGCGGCCAGTCGATCCGTTTTTCCGAGGAAGAAGTCCGGCCGATGGGCCGGACGGCCGGCGGCGTGCGGGGCATCCGCCTCCGCCCGGACGATGAATTGATCGCCATGGAAATCGTCGAGGCCGAAGCGGACGCCGACATCCTGGCCGTGACCGAAAAAGGGTACGGCAAGCGGACGCCGCTGGGAGACTACCGCATCCAGGGGCGGGGCGGCAGCGGCACGATCGCGATCAAGACCACGGACAAAAACGGCCCCGTCATTTCGACGATGAAGGTGGAGGCCGACGACGAGGTGATGATCGTGACGGCCGGCGGCATGATCGTCCGGCTCAAGACGCAGGACATCCGCCGGAGCGGCCGGAGCACGCAGGGCGTGCGGCTGATCGACCTGGCCGAGGGCGACCGGGTGATGGCCGCCGCCATCCTGCGCGAGAAGGACGAAGAAAGCCTGCCCGCCGCCAGCCTGCCCAAGGAGCAGGAGCCGTCGGGCGAAGAGCCTGAATCACCGGCCCAGGAAAACGGCGAGCTCAGCTAGCGGAGCGCCTTTTCAAGCAGTCGGCGGGCGCGCTCGGCCAGCTCCGGATCGCGCACGGCTTCCAGCGCGGCCGCGATCGTCCGCTGAGCCTCCGCGCTCAAGGGGCGGGCCGGCTCGGGTTGCTCGCGCGAATCAGATAATGCCGACGATGCAGGCAAGCCCACGACCCATCGCAGCTCGGCGACCACGTCGGGGCCGACCGAACGCCGGATCTGCTCTAGCAGCATGGGCGCGAGATAGCGCAGTTGGTGCAGCCAGGCCGGGCTTTCCACGGCAACCGTTAATTGGCGCTGGCGCAGCCGCAGCGGCCGGCTGTGGGTGGCGACCAGAGCGCCGGCGATCTCGGCCCAGTCGAGTTGCAGCCGTTGCTCCAGCAAGTGATGCTGCACGCCCGATTGCCGGAGCCACGGGGCCAGGATCTCGCCCGCTTTTGCCAGCGCCGCCATGACGCCACGATACTCCAACGACGGCTCTCAGGGCAAGCCTTTAGTGACGAACCGAAAAGCCTTCCACGATTACTTCATCGAAGAGCGCTACGAGGCGGGCATCAGCCTGCGGGGCACCGAGGTGAAGGCGCTGCGCGAGGGGCAGGCGACGCTGCAGGACAGCTTTGCCCGGATCGAGGACGGCCAGGTGATCCTCCATCACTGCCACATCAGCCCCTACAGCCACGGCGCGGGCGCCGACCATGAGCCGCTGCGCCCCCGCACGCTGCTGCTGCACCGGGAGGAGATCAAACGGCTCATGGGCAAGGTGCAGCAGAAGGGCTACACCCTGGTGCCCCTGCAGCTCTATCTCAAAAAAGGCCGGGTGAAGGTGGAGCTGGGTCTGGCAAAGGGCAAGCAACGAGGCGACAAGCGGGAGACGTTGCGCCGCAAGACCGCGGAGCGGGAGATGGAGAAGGCGATGAAGCGGGAGCGGCGGGGGGAGCGCTGAGTTTGACTTTCTCGATTACACATGATATACACAACTCGAGGAGTCAGACATGACCAGGGTGCAGATCTTATTGGACGAAAAAGAGCTCAAAGCGCTCCGCCGCCAATCGGCCGAGGTCGGCAAAAGCTACTCGCAGCTTGTTCGGGAAGCGATTGACAATCTATACGTGTCCCGCTTCACCGACAAAGAGTTAGCCAAAATGGCCCGTGAAGCCAAGCGCGGCGCAGGTACGCGGAAGTTTAAGAGCCTGCAGGCGGCGCGCCGCCATCTCTGGTCCCTATAGCGCCGTTCTGTGCGGCAGTTTGCCTTTGCCCGAAGTTTCTCCAGAAGCCTGAAGGGGCTTTCCCCCAAAGAAAAGATCGCCATACAGGGCCACATCGATGCGTTCATGCTGGCCATGGACGCGGGGCAGATTCCGCCGGGCTTTGGTTTGAAAAAACTGGCGGGCAACCTCTGGGAGATTCGGAGCGATCTGGCCACCCGCATCTTGTTCCATTGGAAGCAAGAGAGCCTGACCTTTCTGTTCGTCGGTAACCATAACGAAGTTCAGCGGTTTTTGCGGTACTATCTCTCATAGATCGGGCGGGAGCGGCGGGAGGGAGCGCTAGAGCGGCGCGCCCGGCCCCTCGCCGCTTCGGGCTGCGGCGCTGACCCACCAACGGCGCTCGGCTCGGGGGGCACTCGGTGTCGAAGGCATCGGCTTAAGCAAAGCTTCGTCGTCCAGCCTTGGCAATCCGAGTTGGATGGCCTGGCGTGGACGATCCGCACCGTTTCCCCCGGCCTGCGCTGCCGGGTGGGTTCCCCAGCGCCTCCGCCAGTCGCGCTCAGGGCCGGACGCGCCGCTCGCGCTTATGAAGAAAAGAGTAAAGAGCTTTTTGCCATTGTGAAGAGTTAGCGCTATAGTTAGATACATTGCCATGGGATATCTGCCGAACTGGTACCGCAAAGCCTTGGATTCTTGGTCACTAGAAACGTGGTTGTTGGGCGCCATGATTACTTATCTTCTCATTCTTATAGGGGGAGGCCACGGAGTTGGTCCCCTGGGTTTGCTCATAGTCTTTATAGGGAAGACATTATTGTCTAGCCCAGAAGAAGTCGCAACAGCGTTAGCATCTCAAGAGTGGGGGGTCGTTGCATTTGTGCTCAGCCCTTTGTTAGGGATGGCCGGAGGGGCTTTTTGCTTGCTGGGGTTATTCCTCG
>JBFMAJ010000160.1:0-5006 GCA_040755775.1 Nitrospirota bacterium | reverse complement strand
CCCGGCCGATGAGAAAACCCAGCGGAATTGCCGCCAGCGTGAAGAGGGCCAGCTCGCCCAGCAGAATGTAGGAAATCTCCGCGCGGGTCAGCCCCAGCACCCGCAGCGTCGCCAGCTCCCAGCTCCGCTCCGAGAGCGAAATGCGCGCGCTGTTGTAGACGACGCCGACGGCGATCGTGGCGGCGAGCAGCGTGTTAATGAAGGTGAAGATCAGGATCGTCTCGCCCATCGTCTCATAGAACGACGTAATCGCCCGCCGTCGGATCATGGTGCCGGCCACCCGCGGCCGCTCCTTCAGTGCCTCAAAGACCGCCGCCTGTTTCCGTTCGTCCACGGCCAGCCAAGCGCCCGAAATGGCCGGTCCTTCGCCCATCAAGCGGTTCAGCGCGGTACGGTCCATGTAGGCCGATACCCCGATGTACTGGCTGATCAGCCCCTCGATGGGAATCTCACGGACCGGCTGGCTGCCCTCCAGCACCTCCACGATGAGCCGGTCGCCCGGCCCCGCGCCGAGAATCTTGCCCAGATGATCGGTCAGCATGATCCCCTCCGGCGGCACCGTTACCGGGCGCAGGCGCGCATCGAGCAGCCGCTGCAGGTCGCCGCCCGGCTCCATGCCCTGAATCGCGGTGCGGTAGCTGCGGTGGCCGAAGCGAAGCCGCGCCGGCACGGCGCGAAAGGCTTCACCATACTCGACGCCGGGCAGGCCGGTCAACTCGTAGAGCGCGCGCCGCGCGGCCGGCTCGACGAAGGTGACGGCCAGATCCTCCCGCTGCGCCAGCCCGAACTGCGCGTCGATCATGAAATCGATCGCGTCTTCCTGAAAATTGCCCACCATCATGATGGCGACGGCAAGGGCGATGCCCGTCACCGACAGCAGTGATTTGACCGGCCGCCGTTCGACGTGGCGGGCGATCATCCGGCTGGGTTGGGCCAGCCACCGCTGCAGGCCGGCGCGCTCCAGCAGGGTGGGCCGGTAGACGACCGGCGGCTCCGGCCGCATCGCCTGGGCCGGCGGCAGCAGGGCGGCGCGCCGGACGGCGAAGAGCGTGCCGATCAGCGCGGCAACGATGCTGATGAGCGCGGCCGCGCCGACGATCCAGGGCCGCAGGATGTAGACGAGCGAGGGAAAGCGGTAGAACCGCACGTAGATCTGGCTGAGCCCCTCTCCCAGCCAGAGGCCGCCGGCCGCGCCGATGGCGACGCCGGCCAGCGTGATGGCGACGATCAGTTTGGCGTAATGCAGTCCCACGTCGGCGTTGCCGTAGCCGAAGGCCTTCAGCGCGGCGATCTGCTCCCGTTGCGTGCTGACCAAGCGGCTGACGACGACGTTGAGCAGGAAGGCGGCCACGCCCAGGAAGATGACCGGAAAAATCTGGGCCATCCGGCCCAGTTGCTTGAACTCTTCCGAAAGATAGCGGTGGGAGAGCTGGTCTTCGCGGCCGTAGGCGCCCGTGCCGCCGTAGGGCGCCAGCAGATCATCCAGTTGGTCGAGCACATCCTCCACCTGCGCGGTTTCATTGGAAGACGGGCGCGGGGTCAGCGAGAGCGCCACGCTGTTGAAGGCGCCCTCCATGTCGTAGGCGGCGGCCAGTGGCGTTTCGCCCATCCAGAGGATGGCGAAGCGGGCAAAGTCCGGCATCACGCTGCCCGGGGCGATCTGATAGATGTACTCCGGCGACAGCCCGAGTCCGACGATCGTGAGCGCCTTGCGCCGGCCGTTGATGATCACGGGCAGCCGGTCGCCGGGATTGAGGCCGTGCGCCTGCGCGAAGGCTTCGCTGGCGATCACCTCGTCGTTGCGGCCCGGCTCGATCGTCCGGCCGGCGCGCAAATAGAGGCGGTTCAGCAGCGGCTCGCCCCGGTCGGGGATCGACACGAGCCGGCCGGTCACCGGATCGGCGAAATGCTCCAGATCGATTTTCACATCGGCCACCACGCGCGCCTCCGCTTGCTCCACGCCGGGGATGGCGGCGATCCGCCCGCGCAATTCGGCCGGCGCCCGCTTGAGGGCGGCGAAGGCGCCGGCGAAGCGGGCGTCGCGGTAGAAGGAGGCCTGCGTCTGCCGCAGGGAATCGAGCGTGCTGAGCGACATGATGAAGGTGGCCACGCCGCTGCCGATCACCAGCGCGATCGCCAGCGCCTGGCCGCGCATCTGCCACAGGTCGCGCCAGAGTTTGCGGTCGATTGCCCGGATCATGCGCTCACCAGTGCAGCTCACGCGGCGCTTTCTTGCGCGGGTTGCGGCGAATCTCCACGATCCGGCCGTCGCTGAGCCGGATCACCCGGTCGGCCATCTCGGCGATGTCGGCGTTGTGCGTGATCAGCGCGGTGGTGGTGCCCAGCTCCCGGTTGACCCGCTCCAGCGCCTCCAGCACCACGATGCCGGTGGCCGAGTCGAGCGCGCCGGTCGGCTCATCGCAGAGGAGCACGGCGGGATTTTTGGCGATGGCGCGGGCGATCGCCACCCGCTGCTGCTCGCCGCCGGAGAGTTGCGCGGGAAAATGATACAGCCGGTCGGCCAACCCGACGATCGACAAGGCCGCCTTGGGCTCCATCGGACGGCGGGCGATTTCGGTGACGATGGCGACGTTTTCCAGCGCCGTGAGGCTGGGGATCAGGTTATAGAACTGAAAGACGAAGCCGACGTGGTGGCGGCGGTATTCGGTGAGCTCGCTCTCGGTCGCGGCGGTCAGCTCCTTGTCGTGGTAGCTGACAAGGCCGGCGGTGGCGGTGTCGAGCCCGCCCAGGATGTTGAGCAGCGTCGATTTGCCGCTGCCGGAGGGCCCCAGCAGCACCACCAGCTCGCCGGCGTACAGGTCCAGATCGACGCCGCGGAGGGCGTGCACCTGCACCTGCCCCATTCCGTAGATTTTGGTCAGCCCGCGGGCGTGAAAGACGATTTCGGTGGCGGAAGAGGGGCTCGCCTGCGCCTCGGGCATGCGCCCATTCTAGTGCGCCATTGGCGCCAATAGCAATGGAATGGGGCGAGGCCGTTGATCAATCGGCCTTCGCGTGCTACATTGAGGGCTTCCCGGGACAAGGAGACGCATGATGGGCGATTGCAGATGGCGGATCGTTGTCTTCATCGGCACGATGGCGTTGGCGGGATGCCAGGGACAGTCATCCCCGGCGCCGTCGGCCGGGGGCGCCGCGCCGGCCGAGTTCGCCAAAGGCGAGGCGCTGTTCAACGCGAATTGCGCCAAATGCCACGGCGAGCGGGCCGCCGGAACGAATCAGGGACCGTCGCTGGTGCAGAAAATCTACGAGCCCAGCCACCACTCGGACGCCAGCTTTCATCTGGCCGCGCGCAACGGCGTGCGGCCGCATCACTGGCAGTTCGGACCGATGCCGCCGATTGCGGGGGTCAGTGAGGCCGAAGTGAATGAGATCATCGGCTACGTCCGCTGGCTGCAACGGGAGGCCGGAATTTTTTAGATGGGGAGTGATGCGTACGGCGATGGGGGTGATGCCCGTCATTGATCTGAAGGCGTTGCTGCCGCAGGTGGTCGCGCTGGCCGATCGGGCCGGCGCGCTGATTATGACGGTCTACGAGCAGACCGATCCCGGCGTTAGCTACAAGGCGGATGATTCGCCGCTGACGCGGGCCGACATGGCCTCGCACCGCCTGCTGATGGAGGGGCTGAGCGGCCTGCCGCCGCGGTGGCCGGTGCTGTCGGAAGAATCGCGGGCCATTCCGCCGGAGGAGCGGCAGGCCTGGCCCCGCTACTGGCTGGTCGATCCATTGGATGGCACCAAGGAATTTATCAAGCGGCGGAATGAATTCACAGTGAATGTCGCGCTCATCGAGAATCATGAGCCTGTGCTGGGCGTTGTCTATGCGCCGGCGCTGAAGGTCTGCTACTACGCGGCGCGGGGAGTCGGCGCCTGGAAGCGCCAGAATGACCAACCGCCCGTTGCGATCCGCGTGGCCGATTATCGTGCTAATGGGCTGAAGATGGTGGTCAGCCGGTCGCACGCGGGCGGGGAGACGGAAGCGTTGGTCAGAAAGCTCGATCCGGCGGAGTGTATCAGCATTGGCAGCTCGCTGAAGCTTTGCCTTGTGGCCGAGGGGCGGGCGCATCTCTATCCGCGCCTCGGGCCGACGATGGAGTGGGACATCGCCGCCGCGCAGTGCGTGGTGGAAGCAGCGGGGGGCACGGCGACCGATTTTTCAGGAAACCCGCTGCGCTACAATAAGCCGTCGCTGGAGAATCCGAATTTCATTGTCTGCGGCTACCCGCCGTTTCCGTGGCGGGATTATTTATCGTAACCATAAAAGGAGGACAGAATGACAACGGTGAGAACACTGGCTTTGCTGGTTGTGTGTGCATTGGTTTTGATGGGCGGATTCGTCGCGAAAGCAGCCGAACAACCCTCCCACACGATTTTGACGCCGACGGAGCTCACATGGACGGATGGCCCATTTCCGGGCACGCAAAACGCCGTCCTGGAGGGCAATCCGAAGGAGGCCGGCCCGTTTACCATGCGCCTCAAGCTGCCCGCCGACTATAAAATTCCGCCCCACTGGCATCCATCCGATGAGCGCGTGACGGTGATTTCGGGCACGTTCAACGTCGGCCGGGGCGAGCAGTTCGATCAGTCGAAAGGCAAAGTGATGCCGGCCGGGACGTTCATGCTCATGCCGCCCAAGACGAATCATTTTGCCTGGGCTACGGGAGAGACCGTCATCCAGATCAACGGCACCGGCCCCTGGGCGCTGAACTTCGTCAACCCGGCGGACGACCCGAGAAAGAAATAAAAAAGAAACGGAGAATTGGTGGGATCCATCATGCAAATGGATGATTGATTTACTTTCTAAGCCGAGGTAATTTAGTCACCGGATTGCCTCCCCGCCGCCCTGTTCCAATCCGACCCGTCTTCCCCTTAACAAGGGGGCGCGGACGGGATTTCCCTTATAAGGGCCAAGATCCCATTCTCCTGCTGGATCTTCATGGGCTGATCCTGTCCGCCAACGCCGAGGCTCGGAAGCTGCTGGACCTGCC
>JBFMAJ010000159.1:0-5010 GCA_040755775.1 Nitrospirota bacterium | reverse complement strand
CGGCCTGAATCTGCGGCACCGTGGTGATCAATTCCCCGATTTCCTGAAGGCGTCCCGTGACGGCCGCCAGTTGCCGCTCGAAGTCTTCGAACCCGAACCGGACGCGGACGGCGTAAATGGTCCGCCCCAATCGGAGGTTTTCTCGCAGCCGGTGCTCTTCGTAGGTCGTCAGGGCCGCGGTCAGGTGCGGGGGAATGCCCAGCGCGGCCAGCGACGTCCCGCCGGCGGCCGGCGGCGCGGCCAGCGCCTGCGCCACGCGGGCGGCATAGGCGCCGACCTCGGTCTCGCCGATCCCGGCGGACGCCGATCGTCCGCCTTTGCCCCCGGCGGCGACCGCCGCCACCGATTTGCGCAACAGGGTGATGCCGTCTCCGATCAGATCGAGGATCGACGGCTCCGGATGCAGCCGGCCCATCCGCAGATGATCCATGAGGTTTTCCATTTCATGGCTGAGATGGGAAATCTCCGTCAAACCCGCCATGCCGGCCATGCCCTTGAGCGAGTGGGCGCTGCGAAACAGCGCGTTCAGGCGCTCGGCGATCCGTTCGGGCGGCTGGCCCTCGCGGCCGAGTTCCTGCACATCCGTCTCCATCCGCTCGAGCAGCTCTTCGGCTTCGGGGACAAATTCCTCGGAGAGCGAACGGCTCATCTCTTCCCCGGCGTTACGCCGCGGCCGGCGGCAGCAACGATTGCACCGCCGCCTTCAACTGGTCGGGCTGGAAGGGCTTGCCCAAATAGGCGGCGGCGCCGAGACTCATGCCCCGTTCCACGTCGGCGGCCGCCTGCTGCGTGGAAATGATTAAGACGGGAATGTGCCGGTACTGCGGGTGTGTTTTGACGAACCGGACGATTTCCAATCCGGTGATTTCGGGCATGTTGATGTCCGTGATGATCAAATCGAAGCGCGACGCGGGCAGCGCCTTCAGGGCCGCGAAGCCGTTGTCGGCCTCGACGATCCGGATGTGGCCCAGGTCTTCAAGCGTGCTGACCACGAGCGCGCGCGTGGCGCGCGAATCTTCCACCAGCAGGACGGACGCGGGCATACGCTGTTGAATATAGCATAGGATTGGAAAACGTGCCGGCGGGGACATCGGTAGGGGCGTATTGCAATACGCCCCTACCTATACAAAATCAATCTGGTAACGTTCGATCGTCGGGTTGACCAGCAGCCGGTCGCACATCTGGGCGAGCTGGCGCTCGGCCTCTTCGCGCGGCATCGGATCCAGCTCCACTTCAAACGATTTTCCGGCCCGGACGCGCTGCACGCCCTTGAAGCCGAGGCTGGTCAGCGACTGCTGGATCGTCTGGCCCTGCGGGTCCAGCAAGCCTTCCTTGAACGAGACCGTGATCCGGGCTTTCATGGCCGCGCCCGGCGGGCCCGGCGCGCGCGCGCGGATTTGGACGGGAACAGACGGGCGAACACCATCTCGACATGCGCCAAAAAGGGATCGAGCGAAAAGCAGTCGGTAATCTGTTCGGCCGACAGCAGGCGGCGGATCCGCGCGTCGCGCTCCGCCAGCGCGCGGAAGGGTTCGCCGCCCTCCCAGGCCTTCGACGCGAGGGCCTGCACCAGTTGATAGGCCTCGTCCCGGCGCATTCCACGCTCGATCAGACGGAGCAACAGTTGCTGGGAGAAGATCAGGCCGCCGGTCAGCTCCAGATTCGCCCGCATGCGTTCCGGGTTGACGCGCAGCGTGGAGAGCATCGATTCGAAGCGGGCCAGCATGTAATCGATCAGAATGGCGCTGTCCGGCAGCACGATCCGCTCGACCGACGAGTGGCTGATGTCCCGCTCGTGCCAGAGGGCGACGTTTTCCAGGGCGGCCTGGCTGTTGGCCCTGACGACGCGGGCCAATCCGCACAGATTCTCGGCCCCGATGGGATTGCGCTTGTGGGGCATGCTGGACGAGCCTTGCTGCCCGGCGGAAAAGAACTCTTCCACCTCGCGCACCTCCGTCCGTTGCAGGTGGCGGATTTCCGTCGAGAACTTTTCAATCGACGCCGCGATCAGGGCCAGCGTAGACAGATATTCCGCGTGGCGGTCGCGCTGGATGATCTGATTGGAAACGGGGGCCGGCGACAATCCCAGCCGCCGGCAGACGGCCGACTCGATCGCCGGCGACAGGTGCGCGTAGGTGCCCATTGAGCCGGAGAGCTTGCCGTAACTGATGGCCGCCAGCGCGCGCGCCAGCCGCTCCTGGTGGCGGACCGTCTCTTCGTGCCAAATGGCCAGCTTCCAGCCGAAGGTGATCGGCTCGCCGTGCACGCCGTGCGACCGGCCGACCATGGGCGTCCGGCGATAGCGTTGCGCCATCGCCGACAGCGTTTGACGAAGGCGTTCCAGCTTGTCCGCCAGAAGGTCGGTCGCCTCCTGCAGTTGGAGCGCCAGCGCGGTGTCCAGAATGTCCGAGGAGGTCACCCCGAAGTGCAGGTATTTGCCGGCGTCGCCCACCTGCTCCGCCACCGCCGTGACAAACGCGATCATGTCGTGCTTGACGGTCTGCTCGATGGCGGCCACCCGCTCCGCCGAGACCTTGGCGCGCTTGCTGATCGTCCGGTAGGCCGACGCCGGGATGATGCCCCGCTCGGCCAGCACGGCGCAGAGCGCCAGCTCGACGCGCAGCCAGGTCTGGTACCGGTGCTCGTCGGTCCAGAGGGCACCCATTTCCGGCAATGTGTAACGGGCAATCACGCCGTGGCCATCCGCTTCGTTTGCAATCGTTCGTCCGATTTCACAATCCGATCCAGAATGCCGTTCACGAACGCCCCCGACTCCTCCGAGCCGTAGCGTTTGGCGATCTCGATCGCTTCATTGATGGTGACCTTCGCCGGGATGTCGGTCAAATAGAGCAATTCATACAGCGCGCACCGCAGGATGTTTCGATCGACCACGGCCATCCGTTCCACGCTCCAGTGCTCGGCAAACCGGGAAATCAGCGCGTCCAGCTCCGGCAAATTGGCCAGCACGCCCTGGACGAGTTGATCGACGAAGGGCTTGGCCTCGGGCGGCAGATCGATGTTGGACGGCGCGTGCTGCGCCTGTGGAGCATGCCGTTGAAGGATATCGTGTTGAAAGAGAACCTGAAGGGCCAACTCACGAGCCTGACGTCTCAAGCCCATTGCAGACAGTGCCGGCTCACGCTTACGCTTTGATCCGGCGGATCAGGGTGGCGGTTTCGATGGCGGCCAGCGCGGCTTCCCGGCCGCGGTTCCGGTCGCCCGGCCGCGATCGCTCCAATGCCTGATCGACTGTTTCGGCGGTCACCACGCCGAAGATGATGGGAATGCCTGTCTCTAGCGACGCCTGCGCGATGCCGCGCGCGGCCGATTCGCTGACCAGGCGGTCATGCGGGGTCTCGCCTCGGATGACGGCGCCCAGGCAGATGATCACCTCGTATTGGCCGGTCACGGCCAGCCGTTTCGCGATCAAGGGCAGCTCAAAGGCGCCGGGCACCCGGACGACGGTCACCTGCTTGGAATCGGCGCCGTGCTCCTCCAGCGCGGCCAGCGCCTGCTCCAGCAAGCCTCCCGTGACCAGCGGATTGAATCGGCTGACGACAAGCGCGCACCGAAGCCCGTGCGCCGAACGATCGCCCGTGATCTCCAGCGCCATCACACCTTCTCGAGCAAGTGGCCCATTTTCTGTTTTTTGGTTCGCAGGTAATGGACGTTGCGCTCGTGGGGCACCGATTCGATGGGCACCCGCTCGACGACGACCAGCCCGTAGCCTTCCAGGCCGACGATTTTGCGCGGATTGTTCGTCAGCAGGCGCAGGCGCCGGGCGCCCAGGTCCACCAGGATTTGCGCGCCGATGCCGTAATCGCGCAAATCGCTCTTGAACCCCAGCTCCAGATTGGCCTGCACCGTGTCGCGGCCTTCGTCCTGCAGATGGTAGGCCTTGATCTTGTTGATCAAGCCGATGCCCCGTCCTTCCTGATTCAAATAGAGCAGCACGCCCCGCCCTTCGTCCTGAATCATTTGCATCGCCCGGTGCAGTTGCTCGCCGCAATCGCAGCGGCGGGAGCCGAAGATATCCGCCGTCAGGCAGCCGGAATGGACCCGCACCAGGATGTCGGCGTCGGGCCGGATGTCGCCCTTGACCAGGGCGATGTGGGTGCCGTGGTCCAGCTCGTTCTCGTAGACGATCGCGTGAAAATCGCCGTGCTTCGTCGGCAGCGAGGCCTCGGCCACCCGGCGGACGAGGGACTCGCGCCGGAGCCGGTACTGGATGAGATCTTTGATCGTGATCAATTTGAGATCGAATCGCCGGGCCAGCGCGGCTAACTGCGGCGCGCGCGCCATCGTGCCGTCCTCGTTCATCACCTCGCAGATCACCCCGGCGGGCGTCAGTCCGGCCAGCCGGGCCAGATCGACCGAGCCTTCGGTTTGTCCCGCCCGCTTGAGCACGCCGCCGGCCTCCGCTGTGATGGGAAAGACGTGGCCGGGACGGGCCAGGTCGGCCGGCGCCGTATCGGGGGCGATCGCGGTCAGGATCGTCGTCGCTCGGTCGGCCGCGGAAATGCCCGTCGTGACGCCGCGGCGGGCGTCGATCGACACGGTAAAGGCCGTCCCGTAGGCGGTCGTGTTCTCGGCGACCATTGGCGGCAGTTGGAGTTGGGCCGCGCGTTCTTCGGTCAGGGTCAGGCAGATGAGGCCGCGGCCGTGAACGGCCATGAAATTGACCGCCTCCGGCGTGACTTTTTCGGCCGCAATGACGAAATCCCCTTCATTTTCACGGTCTTCGTCATCGACTAAAATGACCATCCGGCCGGCCCGGATTTCCTCGATCGCCTCCTCGATGGGGTGAAACACCACCGCCGGCTCGCCGTCCGGACGCGACGGTTTTTGCGGGTGCGCGCTCTTCATGGCGCGTCCACTATATCGAACCGCCGGCGAGTATGTCAATTTAGTCGGGGGGAGATGCTCCTCTCCCCCCGTCCCCCCCATCGCCGTACGCCATTTGAATCATGGCTCGCATGTCAAACCGATGCTCGGCTCCTGGTTTTCGTT
>JBFMAJ010000158.1:0-5029 GCA_040755775.1 Nitrospirota bacterium | reverse complement strand
GATTTCTTCTCCCAATTTGCCGCCGTAGGCCGGCACCGAAATGGGGGGATTGTGCTTGCCGCACTTGACGCAATGCACCCCGCCGGTCATCGTCTCCATCGCACCTCCTTTCATCACTGCGACATTGTACTCGAATCTCTTCACGCCCGCCAACCACCGCGCTTGACAGCCCGAGGCGACTGCCATAGGATGCTCGCCCATGGCCGCCAACACCCCATCACGCGACATCGCCGTGCTCGTCAGCGGCGGCCTCGACAGTTGCGTGCTGCTGGGCGACCTGGCCCGCCGGCAGCGCGTGCGGCCGATCTACGTCCGCAACGGCCTGCGCTGGGAGCGCGCCGAGCTGTTCTGGTTGCGCCGCTTTCTTGCCGCACTGCCCCGACGGTCAGTCGGCCCGGTCGCCGTGATCGACCTGCCGATGGGCGATGTCTACGGCTCCCACTGGAGCATCTCGGGCCGCGCCGTTCCCGGCGCCCGCTCTCATGATCGGGAGGTCTATCTCCCCGGGCGAAACATTCTCCTGCTGGCCAAGGCGGTGCTGCTTTGCCAGCGAGAGGGTATCACTCGGATCGCTCTCGGCCCGCTCGGCCACAACCCCTTTCCCGACAGCACGCCGGCCTTCTTCCGGCAGATGGAACGGACGTTCGCGGCCGGCATCCGCTGGCGGGGCCGCATCCTCACGCCCTATCGCGCGCTCACAAAAACCGACGTCATCCGGAAAGGCGTTGCGCTGGGGCTGCCGCTGCGCCTGACCTTTTCCTGCCTGCGGCCCCGCGGCCGGCGCCATTGCGGCCGGTGCAACAAATGCGCGGAACGGCAGCGGGCGTTCAGAGATGCGGGAATACCAGACCCTACCCGTTATTCGCCGCGATAGGACGCAACTGACGATTCCGTCTCCCAGAGCCTGACCTCCGAGACCGGAAAGCCCTGGCTCTGGGCCTGCTCGAAGATCAGCCGCGCGATCGCCTCGGCCGTCGGATTTTCCGTCATCAGATAGACCGGCTCGCCCAGCTGTTCCAGCGCCGTGACCAGCGGATCATCCCCCCGCAGCAGCATCCGATGGTCCAGGTTGGCATCGATCCATCCCTTCATCGCCCGGCCGATGTCGGAAAAATCCTGCACCATGCCTTTCGCATCGAGCTGATCGGCGCGCAGTTCGATCTCCACCTTGCCGTTGTGGCCATGCGGGTGGCGGCACTTGCCTTCATAGTTCATCAGGCGATGGCCGTAGCAGAAAAAGACCTGTTTGGTGACCGCGTACATTCGTTGTTCAGCCGATCAACCGGCCGCCGTCCACCGGCAGGATGGCACCGGTGATGAAATCGGAGCCCTCGATGAGAAAAACGACCGCGTTCGCCACATCCTCCGGCGAGCCCAGCCGCCGCAGCGGCGTGGCCGCGATCACGCCCTTCTGCTCGTGCGCGCTGATGTTTTCCGGCAGCAGCACCGGGCCCGGCGCAATTGCGTTCACCTGCACGTCGGGCGCCAGTTCCAGCGCCAGCGCCTTGGTCAGGGCGATCAGGCCGGCCTTTGAGACGCAGTAGGGCAGATAGTCCTTGTAGGGCCGCTCGCCAGCCCAGTCCGTGATATTAATGATCTTGCCGGAGCGCTGCGCCTTCATCTGATCGCCGGCCGATTTGGCGAAGAGAAATGGCCCCTTCAAGTTGGCGTCCAACGTGTCGTCCCATATCTGCTCAGTGAGCGCCGCCCACGGGGTCATGGGAAAGGCCGCGGCATTGTTGACCAGCACGTCCAGCCGGCCGAAGGTCTTGACCACCTGCACCACGGATGCCGTCACTTCGGACGCCGATCTGCTGTCCGCTTTGATCGCCAGCGCGTTGCGGCCCAGGGCAATTACTTCCTTCGTGACAGCTTCTGCCTCGTGCTGAGATGAGAGGTAGGTGACCGCGACGTGCGCGCCCCGCCGAGCGAGCGCGAGCGCGATGCTTCGCCCCACCCGTTTGGCCCCGCCCGTCACCAGCGCGACGCGGTCCTTTATGTCCATATGGTCATCTCATGTAGGGGCGTATCGCAATACACCCTTACGATTTTTGATTCCGCACATCGTACCACATGAAGCCGACGGCGCGGCGGTCGCGCAGAACGCGAAACGGACGGTACCACCAGCGCAGGAAGAGCTTCACAAAGAGCCAGTCGCCGTACTGGTCAAACTTGCGGGTGGAGGTGACGATGTAGGCGGAGCGCAGATTGCAGAAGCGCTGCCCGTGGCGGCGGGCCCAGCGCTTCAGCTCCCAGACGATCTTGGCATCCTCGCCGGCATAGAGCGCCGGATCGAAGCCGCCCACGGCGTCAAAGGCCCCGCGCGCGGCAAAGATCACGCCGGCGCTCAGCCCCAACGCACGGAAGAAAACCCAGAAGAAGGCATAGGTGAGCGCAATCCCCGTCGACCAGCGGTCGGGCCAGACGTTCTTCACGCCGCCGCCAACATAGCGCCCGCTGGCCATCGACTCTTCAATCGCCGAGAGCAGATTGGGCGACGCCACGTTGTCGGCGTCGATGAAAATCAGCACGTCGCCGCGGGCTGCCCGGGCCCCGGCGTTGCGCGCCGCCGAAATCCGCCGCTCCGCCTCGGCCACCACAGTGGCGCCGTGCGAGCGGGCAATGGCCGCCGTCGCATCGGTGGAGCCGTTATCCACGACGATCAGTTCGGCCTGATGCTCAGCGCCCAATTGGAGGCGGGCCGCTTCGAGCGACGCCAGCAGGCGACCGATGTAGGCGGCTTCATTATAAGCGGGAATAATGACCGACAATCGCATGCTCAGGCCCCAGCGATTGTCATCCGGCCGATCTTGATCGTCGGGCTGGCCACGCCGCGATGGGGCGGCAGGTCGTTGCCGACCGCCTCGATCTGCTTCAGCATGTCGCGCAGATTGCCGGCGATCGTCACCTCCTCGACCGGATAGGCCAACTCGCCGCGCTCAATCCACAACCCGGCCGCGCCTTGCGAATAGTCGCCCGTGGCCAGATTGATGCCGAAGCCAATTAGCTCCGTGACGTACAACCCATTCGCCACCGAGCCGATGATCTGTTGCGGGGAGGCGCTTCCCGGCAGCAGCCGGAAATTGGTCGGGCCCACGCCGGGCGAATCGCCCACGCCGCGCGCCGCATTGCCGGTGGGGCGCAGCTTCAATTTTCTGGCGGTATAGCTGTCGAGCAGATAGCTCCTCAACACGCCGGCATCAACCACCAGTTTTTTTCTCGTCGGCAGCCCTTCACCGTCAAAGGGCTTGGAGCCGACCTCCTGCATCATGGTCCCGTCGTCTTCAATCGTCACAACGGACGCGGCCACCGGCTGCTCCAATTGATCGACCAGAAAGGAAGCGCGGCGATAGAGCGAATAGCCCGACAGCGCCGAGGCGATCGTGCCCAGGAGCTGCGCGGCCGTTTCCGGCTCGAAGATGACCGGGGCCTGCTGCGTGGCTACCCGGCGCGCGCCCAGGCGGCGCAGCGTGCGCCGGGCGGCGACCCGCCCGATCTCTTCCGGCGAGATGAGATGGCTCAGGTGGCGGCCGGAGCTGTACCAGTAGTCCCGCTGCATCTGGCCGTTTTGGGCGGCGACCGGCGTGACCGACAGCGACGTCCGGGTCGCCTGGTAGGAGCCGAAAAAACCGTTGCTGGCCGCGTACCAGACCGTCGAGCCGGCATAGTCGCAGTCGGCGCCCTCGGAATTATTGATGCGCGGATCGGCTTCCAGCGCCGCCGCTTCGGCCCGTTTGGCCAGCGTGATCCGCTCATCCGCCGTCATGTTCGACGCGGCCGCGTCCCATAGTTCCAGATTCGGGATGGCCTTAGCCAGCTCGGCCGGCTCCGGCAGGCCGGCATACGGGTCTTCAGCCGTCACCTGCGCCAGCCGGCAGGTCAGTTCCACCAATTGCGTCACCGCATCGGGCGAAAGATCCGACGTCGATGTCGAGGCCGAGCGCCGGCCGAAAAAGCAGCGCAGCCCCAGCCGCTTTTCCTGGGCCGACTCCAGCCGCTCGATCGCCCCCATCCGGACGCGCACCGCCATGCTGTCGGCCTCGACGAAGAGCAGATCGGCGGCCGTGGCGCCGCAGCGCCGGGCCTGCTCCAGCGCGCCGGCCGCGAGCGTGTGCGGATTCACCGCCCCGCGCCGCGCGCTCATACGCTGGTGCCTCCGACGGTCAGACCGTCGATGCGAATGGTGGGCAGCCCCACGCCGACCGGCACCGATTGGCCGTCCTTGCCGCACACCCCGACGCCCTCGTCCAGCTTCAGATCGTTGCCCACCATGCTGACGCGGGTGAGCACGTCGGGCCCGTTGCCGATCAGCGTGGCGCCTTTGACCGGCGCGGTGATCCTGCCGTCTTCGATCAGATAGGCCTCGCTGGCCGAAAAGACGAATTTGCCGTTGGTGATGTCCACCTGGCCGCCGCCGAACGAGACGGCATAGAGCCCATATTTGACGGAATGAAGAATCGCCTCAGGATCGGACTCCCCGGCGAGCATGAAGGTATTGGTCATGCGCGGCATCGGCGGATGGGCGAAGCTCTGCCGCCGGCCGTTGCCGGTCAGCGGCATCTTCAACAGCCGCGCGTTCAGGCGGTCCTGCAGATAGCCCTTCAGGATGCCCCGCTCGATCAACACGGTGCGGCTGGTCGGCGTGCCCTCGTCATCGACGTTCAGCGACCCGCGCCGGTTGGGAATCGTGCCGTCATCGACGATCGTGCAGAGCTCCGACGCCACGCGCTGGCCGAGCCGTCCTGTAAAGGCGGAGACGCCTTTCCGGTTGAAGTCGGCCTCCAGGCCGTGGCCGATCGCTTCGTGCAGCAGGATGCCGGGCCAGCCGGGCCCCAACACCACCGTCATCGAGCCGGCCGGCGCCTCTTTGGCCGACAGATTCAGCACCGCCTGGCGGGCCGCCTCCCGGGCATAGCGCTCGATCACCGCGTCGTCCAGCAGCCGGTCCAATTCCAGCCGCCCGCCCCCGCCGAAGCTGCCCGTCTGCCGTTGGCCGCCCTCCTCGGCAATGCAGGTGACGTTCAGGCGC
>JBFMAJ010000157.1:0-5074 GCA_040755775.1 Nitrospirota bacterium | reverse complement strand
CGGACTCTGCGGTTGAATGGTTACTCCTCCACCTCGAAGCAGCTTTCTATCGCCGTGTTGTTCCCGGTGGCCGTTCTGGCGATGATCTCGAACTTGAACTCATTGCCCAGCGCGATGATTTCCGATGGAACCTGGAACTGCGTCACCGAGGGCGGAAGGTCGACGCCAAATTTGACGTCGTCCATCTCGACGAAGAACTGATAGAGGACGATGTCCACCTCTCCGGATCTGCCGATCGTGGGATGCGATTCCGTCACCGGATCCCAGTCGATGACGACGGGCTCGCTGACCGACGGGAGCGGATGCTCGTCGCAATCTTCCGCCGCCGGAATTCCAGAAACCGTAATGTTATCCGGCGGGGCCGCCAGCACGTGGCTGAGCTCCACCGTGCTCTCCAGCTCCTTTCCTGCGGAAGTGATGGCCTCGATTTCATAGGTTCCCTCCGGGAACCGATGGAAGAACTTTTCGGGCGGCAGTTCGTCGAACGGCGGCTCCGCGCTCTCGAAGAACAGCTCGGTCAGGCCCTGCTTGGCCAGGCGCCCTTGAGCCGTGACTTTGAGGATCGTCTGCTCGAACGGGTCCTCGATCTTCAGCAGCACATAGGGGCCTCCATCGATCAAGCCGTGAATGCCTAGATCGCCATCGGTGTCATTGAGCTCGAAGAACAGCTCCGCCACTTCAAGTTTCGGGGGAGCCGACATCGCCGGCGGGGCCACTCCCAGGGTCAGCACGACCGCCGCTGCCAATGCTGTCATACGTTCCATTCTGTGCTTCATCGCCGCCTCCTGTGGTGTATATTCGTTCGACCACGATATTAGCAGGCCGAACATTACCGGAAGATTACAGACGGCCGGAAAATTTACGAGAACAGCCGGAAATCGGCCGGCCGGCCGGTGAAAATGGTGCGCGTGTCGGGTACAATTCAGAGGCCGGGCAGAGGATGTCCCATGAGAGTGCTCTTCATCGAAGATTCGGAGCGGCTTCAACATTCAATCGGCACCGGCCTCCGCAAGGCCGGATTCGCCGTTGACGCGGCGGGCGATGGAGAGCAGGGCCTCTATCTTGCCGAGATCAACTCCTACGACGTGATCCTGCTCGATCTCATGCTGCCGCGCGTCGATGGATTGACCATTTTGAAACGGCTGCGCGATGGAGGCAAAGACGCGCACATCCTCATCCTCACCGCGCGCCACACCCTCGAGGAGAAGGTGAAGGGACTACGGCTCGGCGCGGACGATTACCTGACGAAGCCCTTTGCATTTGACGAACTGCTCGCGCGGATTCAGGCGCTCATTCGCCGGCGGTATCAGACCAAATGTCCGGAGATTCGCATCGGCGACCTTCACATTGACACCAATACCGGGACCGTTGAGAGAAACGGCCGGGCCATCACCTTGTCGCCGAAGGAATACATGCTGCTGGAGTTTTTGGCGTTGCGGCAGGGTTCGTTGGTCAGCCGCTCGGACATCGAGGCGCACATCTACGATGAACGGGTCGATCCGATGAGCAACGTCGTGGATGCGGCCGTTTGCCGGCTCAGGAAAAAGATCAACCTTCCGGGATGCTCCAATCTCATTCACACGCGGCGCGGCTTGGGCTATCTCCTGGAGGATGGTGGGGAATGACGTCGATCCGCCGGTTTCTCACGTCGCGGCTGCTGCTGGCGGCCGTGTTTCTGCTTGCTGCCGGCCACGTCGCGCTCTATCTGTTTGTCCACCATCGCCTCACGGCTCATTTCGACGCCTCGCTGACGGCGCGGGCCAGGGCGTTTGCGGGAATGATGGAACAGGATTTTGGCGGAATCGAGATCGATTTGAGGGAAGAGTTTCTGCCGGAGTACCGCCGCGGGGAGGATTCGGACTATTTTCAAGTGTGGGGGGAGAGCGGGGAGGTGATCGAACGGTCGCCTTCGCTGGAGGAGCAAGACCTGCCCCGGCGCGCCGGCACGTTGGAAGCGCCCCTGATCTGGAATCTGACGCTGCCGGACGGCCGGCCCGGACGGGCCATCGGCGTCGCGTTTCTCCCCTACGTTGACGAGATGGCGCTTCCCCAGATCGGCACCCGGACGCGCGTTGAAGTCGTTCTGGCACGCGACCGCCTTGATGTGCTGAACATGATGAATATTCTGCTCTTCGGATCGGGGATTGTCATTCTGGCATTCATCGGCGGCATTTTCCTCATCGTGCACCGGGTGACCCGCGCCGGATTGTCGCCACTGAATCGGCTTGCCGACCACACGGCCACGATCCATTCGGAAAGCCTGGGGTCCCGCTACCAGGCGGGCAATCTTCCTGACGAATTGAGGCCGATCGTCAGTCGGCTCAATGAGCTTTTGCAACGGCTCGAAACCGCGTTTGAGCGGGAAAAACGTCTCACGGCCGATATCGCGCACGAGCTAAAGACGCCGATCGCCGAGCTCAGAGCCCACTCGGAGGTGGCGCTCAAGTGGCCAGAGGATCACCCATTTGTCCAGAAGGCCCTTTCGGAGACGGTCGAGATTTCGAATCAGATGAACAACATGGTTTCCCTGCTCCTATCGCTGAATCGGTGTGAATCGGGCAAGCAGGCCATCTCGCTCTCCACGCTTGACCTGCCGGCCATGATCGTCGAACAGTGGGAGCCCTGGCGGCGGGCGGCGGAGAAGAAGCGGATCGGTGTCAAATTCGATCTGCACGATGCCACGACGGTGGTCACCGATCGGACCATGCTCGCGTCGATTCTGATGAATCTGTTCAGCAACGCGGTCGAGTATTGCCCCGAACATGGCCGGCTTGAATGCGCCATGGAGCGGCGGGATCAAGCGATCGTGGTCACCGTGCGCAACAGCGACGCGTCTCTGGCTGAGAGCGATTTGACCCGCCTGTTTGACAAGCTGTGGAGGAAGGACCCTTCGCGAGGAGGCACGGGCCACAGCGGGCTTGGATTGGCGCTGGTGTCGGCCTTCGCGCGTTCGCTGGACATCGGCATCGAGACCGAATTGCAGGACGGCCTGTTTTCCATCAGCCTGAGCATCCCGCCGCCGCCCGCCGCACGCGGCGGAACATCCTAAAAATCATACTGGAGCTCGAAATTGATCAGCGCGCTGTTGTCCCCTCCGGGAAACGCCTTGCCGGGGATGAAATAGCCGAGCACCAGCTTCGATTCAAAGTGATGGAACTCCTCGAACCCGGCGACCAGATCGATTTCGCTTCCGAGCGCCCGGCTGCGGCCGTCGGGCGCGGCGTCGATCCCCGCGTTTCGAAGGCCGGCGGAACGCGTGTGCTGGAGGTAATAGTGGTACACCAGGTCGATGGAGCTGAATTCCGTGGGATGAATCCCGGCGGCGACGGTGAAGATCAACAGGTTGCCGAGCTCGGGATCGAGTGACTCTCCGTAGTATTTGAAGTCCGGAACGCCGTCGAACGCCCCCTCGTTTTCCTGCAATCCCGTCTGCCGGAAGCTCGTATCGACTCCGTCATTCGCGTCGTCGTCGCCGGTGCCGAAGGCAAAGCCCAGCGCAATGGCCGGCTGCAGCGGCCGGTCGAACCCGAAGATGGCGCCCGCGTCCATGCCGAATCCCCGAATCTTCAGCGGTCCGTCCCGCCCCCGCGCGTGCGCGACCTCGAGCCAATAGTCGAGGTTGTCGATGATTTCCCCGATCGAATGGAGCCCCAACAGGATTGGGCTTTCCCGATCCGCCGATCGGTCGTGGCGGATGACGGCGTACGCCGCGCTCTCCGTATCCTCCCCCAGCACATAGCGCCCATACGCGATGTAATTGTCGATCCGTTCCCTGGGCTCATTGTTGAAAAAATCCCGATCCGCAAGGTCAAGCCGGCTTGCCGAGAGCTCAAGCGAGAGCGCGGGCGAAAACACCCAAACCACGAGGACCGCATCGAGCTCCTCGTCATAGAGCCACTGGCGATCATCCTCGAATCGCTGCCGGCCGGCCTGAACGAACAGCCGGCCGCCCAGCAGTTGTTTAAACGAGAGAAAGGCCTCCTTCATCTCAAGTTTGATGTCCCTGGCATCTCTGCGGCCTCCCGCCAGTGTCATTTCACCAGCCAGCTCGATGTTGACGAACGCCTGGAACTGCTCACCGGGGTCGAACGACAGCGCCAACGAGAGCTCCGGCTGAAGAATGGAAAGAGCGTCCGCTTGGTCGTTGTCGAGATCACGGTTCAGTTCCAATTCGTACTGGAGCGCAATGTTCCCGCCAAAAGTGAGGAACGGGGCCACCGGAATCGTCGTCTCGGGCGGCGCGTCCGGATCGAATGCCGCGGCCGCCGGAGCCGTGAACAAGGCGGCCAAAATCGAGAGGATGAAGAGCCGGCATATCCTTGCCGTGGGAGTCATGTCCGCGTCCGCGCCGCCGACGATACCACAAGGCCACGGGTAAATGAAGCGCGGCCCGTTCATGCCAATCGAGGCCGCGGCGCCCGTCCATTTGCAATGAGCGGCGCGTTTGGTTAGGATGGCGGCCGTGCCATGAAAATTTTTACAACCAAACACTGGAGGCGAGCGATGCGGATTCAACCGGCAATGCGCTACGGGGCTGGGCTCCTGGTGATTCTCACGGTGGTTACGGCCGTCAGCACCGAACGGCCGGCGCAGGGCGCGGAGGCGGACGCCACATTCGTCGCGGTGGAGAAAGAAGGCTCGAAAATCTGGGAAGGCGGCGGGACCGTTACCATTGGCCTTGCGGGCCGCAAGGGCGAGCCGCTGACGCTGCGGGTGAGCAATCCTCTGGCGGCCGAGCACGGCTTCAGCATCGACACGATGAACATCAAGGAGGTCATCAAGCCGGGCGAGGAAAAGACCATCATCGTGCCGCTCGAGAACATTGACACAACGGTGTCCGAGCACCGCGTCTACTGCCAACTGCATCCCAAACATGTCGCCGCGACGTTGAGGGTCGCCGGCACATAACATCGCGGGCCCGCAGGCGAGAGGTCGAAAAATCGACCAAAAAGGCTAAAATATCGTCTTTTTGATCGAACATTTTGATTTACATATATATTTCGCCTAATTTTGTCATGTACGCTCGTTTTTCAGCATCCCAATTGCACTGGTAATCTCCTTCATGGCTGTTCCA
>JBFMAJ010000156.1:0-5088 GCA_040755775.1 Nitrospirota bacterium | reverse complement strand
GCGGCCGCGCTGCTGAAGTCGCGGCCGGAACTGGCGGAATTTTCCATGCGATTCGAGCAGCGGGCCCGCACCATCCGCTGGCTGAGCCTGGTCGTGATTCTGGCCACCGGATTTTTCAATTTGCTCTACGAAGGGGGCTCGGCCCGCATCGAATCGACCTATGGCGCGGTGTTGATGCTCAAACTGTTTTTGGCCCTCGTCCTGTTCGCCCTGACCGCCGTGCATGACTTCGTGATCGGTCCGCCCGGGCTGGCCCGCCCCCAAGGACGCGCGGCCGGATCAACGGCGGCAAGCCCGGCCGGCCGATTCTGGCTCGGCCTGGCGATCCTCGGCCTGAGCCTGTTGATCGTCTTCATCGCCGTCATTCTGGTGCGGCTGTAACCGCCACGCCCCGCGCCCGCAAGGCCTCGCGCAACTGTGCCGCCGATTCAAACGTGATGGCCTGAACCCCGAGCTGCGCCGCCGCCTGGGTATAGGCCGGGATATCATCGATGTAGACGATCCGTTCAGGCGTGACGCCGGCCAGCGAGATGACCCGCTCGTAGACGGCGCGCAGCGGCTTCCGCATGCCCAGTTGAAACGACAGCAGCCGCTGCTCCATCAAGGCCAGGACGGGAAGCTCCCGCTCCAAATGGCGGTAATGGAGCTCGTTGGTGTTGGACAGCAGAAACAGCCGATAGCGGCCGTGCAGGCCGCGGACGATGGCCGAGACGTCCGTCTGCTCGCGAAAACTCGTGTTCCAGCGCCGGGCGAACTCCTCGGGACCGATCGACAGGCTCATGCGCTCGATTGCCGCCCGGTAAAACTCCGCCGTCGACAGCCGCCCCTCGTCATAGGCCACCGTCAGTCCCCGGGCGTCGTCAAACGCCACGCCAAGGGCATAGGCGGGATCCTGAAACCGCGGATCGGCCGAGCCGGCCGCCAGCGCCGCGGCCATCTCCCGATGCGACACACGAACGATCACGTTGCCCAGATCAAAGATGACGACGGCGACGTCCGGCATGAACGTGGGATTTATACGTGCGGGGTGACCGTTTGTCAATCAAGGATCCCGCGGAAAAGAATTCGAAGAAGGAAAAACCGGTCACACGCTGAACAACGGGGAAATCAGCCGACCGACAGGCCGGGCCGAGTGGCGGCGCCGTCTCCCCCGGCGGCCGCCTGCGTCTGCTTGAGGGCCATCATCAGCCGGCTATTGTCGATGGCGATCGACGCGTGCTGGGCGAACAACGACGCCATGCGAAGATCATGCTCGCTGAATTGGCGCTTCTCGCCTTTGTCGGACACCCTGAAGTTGATGACCCCGATCACCTGCCCCCGCACCTGAAGCGGCACGCACATCGCCGAGAGATACTCAAACGGGTGCCGGATCAACGCCCGAATTTCCTCGTCCTTGGCGGCCTCTTCGGTCAGGAGGAGCGGCTCGCCGCGCCGCGCGACCCATCCGGCGATGCCTTCGGTCACGGGACGCTTCGGCTGCGCCAGCACCGCCTTGTCCAGGCCCTGCGCCGCCACGATCGACAGATGCTCGCGCGTCCCGTCCAGCAGCATGATCGAGCCGCAATCGGCGCCGATCAAATCCAGCGCGGCGCGCAGGACCTGCGCCGGCGTCCGCTGCGCGTCATGCGAGGCGTTGACCATGCTGATGGAGCGGTACAGGCCGCTGACTTCCCGCAGCCGGTGCTCCACCTCGCCTTTTTGAATCTGCTCATCCTTCAACTGGTGGCGCGCCGCCTGGAACTCGCGCCCCAACTGCACAACCTGGCGATCCTTCATCAGCAGCTCCTCAACGAGTTGGGCCTGAAGTTTCTTCAGGCCGCGCTCCTTGCCGATGACGTACAGGCAGGCCAGGAGCGACAGCACGCCGAGCGACGGAATCAGGGGGCCGGTTTCCTCCAGAACGGAGACAAAGACGACCGTGAGCATGGAAAAGACGATCAACAAGAGAACAAATTGCAGAAGCTGGGACCGTTGCCGTTCAACCTGGACGATATCCATGATACTGGAAAGATAGAGCCACTCGCCGATTTCGTCAAGTGGAGGAAACGGCGCGTTAGGGGGCGGAGGGCCCCGAAGCGCCCAACGTCCGGATATAGCGAACCAGCGTCCACAACTCCTCGTCCGTAAAGAAAAAGTCCATCCGCATCATCTCGGTGTCGTGCGAGCCCCGCTTGAGCACCCAGAAGAGCTCGCCGTCGGTCCGCAGGCGCTGAAACTCGGGGTTCGTGAAGTTGCGCGGGCGCGGATCAATCCGCGTCTTTTGGGTCAGCGGGCCGTCGCCCTTGCCTCCGGCCCCGTGGCAGGCCGCGCAGGCGGCCGTGAACAGCTCCTTGCCGCGCTCGAGCGTTTCATCGCCGGGCGGCACCGGATTGACGAGGGCGCGGACCGCGGCCAGTTGATCGGCCGGCACGCGCGGGACGCGGATGTCCCGCTCCTGCGGCGGAGGCTCGGCCGCGCCCAGCAGCAGGAGGGCCGCGCCGGCGCCCGCCAGCCGCGTCACCGTTCCCGCGACCGTTCCGATGATTCGTGCGCTCATGGCGGACGCAGTGTAGCACGTTCGACGGGTCGGAGCCAGCGCTCGCCGTTCTTGACCGTCCGGAGGAGCCATGCTAGGCTCTACCCCGCGTGCGCTCGGTGCAATGCCTGGCGGCGAAAGGAGCATCCCATGGGCTTTTGGATCCTGCTCGGAATCATCACCGCGCTGGCGCTGTGGATCATTCTCGCCTATAACAGGCTCGTCGCGCTCCGCAATCAAGTGAAAAACGCCTGGCACCAGATCGACGTGCAGTTGAAGCGGCGGTATGACCTGATCCCAAATCTGGTCGAAGTGGTCAAGGACTACATGTCGTTTGAGCAGGAAACGCTGCAGAAGGTCATTCAGGCGCGCAATCAGGCGATGAGCGCTCAGGGGCCGACAGCGCACGCCGAGGCGGAGAATCTGCTGACCGGCGCCCTGAAATCCCTGTTCGCCCTGGTGGAGAACTATCCGGACCTGAAGGCCAATCAAAACGTCGCCCGGCTCCAGGAAGAGCTGACCTCGACGGAAAACAAGATCGCCTTCGCCCGCCAATTTTACAACGACAGCGTGATGGGCTATAACAACGCGATTCAGATGTTCCCGTCGAACATCATCGCCGGCTCGTTCCAGTTCAGGCTTGAAGAGTTCTTCGCCGTTCCGGACACCGACAAGGCGCCCGTCAAAGTCGATCTGCGATAGGCCGGCACCATGGCGCCGGCCACGGTTCCCTGCCCGCAATGCGGCTATGAAAACCGCTCCGGGGCCTTGATCTGCAACCTCTGCCAGCGCGTGCTGGCGCAGACGCCCGGCGCCAAACCGATCGCCCGGCCGATCGAGCGCCGCCGGGATTTCTTTGCCGAAATTGCCGCCAACAAACGGCGCTCGATTGCGCTGCTGGCGCTGGTCGGTATCCTGTTGGCGCTGGTCGGCGCGGCGATCGGAGCGTCCGTTGCGTCCGAGGGCTGGCCCTACGGCCTGGCCGTCGCCCTCCTCATCGCCGCCGTCCTGCTGTTGGTGTCGTATTTTCAAGGGGGCTCCATCGTTCTGGCCGCCAGCGGCGCCAAGCCGGTGACCCGGGAGGCGGAGCCACAACTCGTCAACCTTGTCGAAGAGATGGCCATCGCCGCGGGATTGCCCATGCCGGCGGTCTATCTGATCGACGACACCGCCCCCAACGCCTTTGCCACCGGCCGCGACACCCAACATGCGGCCGTCACGGTGACGCGAGGCCTGCTGCAAAAGCTCAATCGCGAAGAATTGCAGGGCGTAATCGGCCACGAGATGAGCCATATCCGCAATCTGGACATCCGCTTCTCGATGCTAGTCGCCATTCTGGTCGGATCAATCGTGCTGTTCTGCGATCTCTATCTGCGCTCATTTCGCGCACGAGGACGGCGGGGGCGGGGCGCCTTGCCCGTCGTGCTGCTGGCGGCCCTGCTCGCCATCATTGCGCCGCTGCTCGCCACTATTCTGCAGATGGCGATTTCCCGCAAGCGGGAGCTGCTGGCCGACGCCAGCAGCGTTCAACTCACCCGGAACCCGACGGGGCTGGCCAACGCGCTGGAGAAGATCGCGGGCGACCCGGAGCCGCTGGAGGCGGCCAACCGGGCAACCCAGCATCTGTATATCGTCAATCCGGTGAAGGTGTTCGGGATGAACGCGAGCGCGTTACTGTCCACCCACCCGCCGACCGAGGCACGGGTGCGAATTTTGCGCTCGATGGCCTGATCAGAGGCGTTTGGTCACGCCCGCCTTCGGGCAGTCGGGCTCCAGCGCGCACTTGCTGCAGAGCGGCACCGGCGCCCGGCAGACGGCCCGGCCGTGATCCTTCAGCAGCCAGGTGATCCGCGCCCAGTTCTCCTTGGGAATAATGCTTATTAAATCTTGTTCGATCTTTTCGGGATTCTTGCTCTTCGTCCACCCCAGCCGGTAGGCGACCCGGATCACGTGGGTATCCACCACGATCCCATCGACTTTCCCAAAGGCATTGATCAGAATCGCATTGGCCGTCTTGCGGCCGATGCCGGGCAGCTCGACCAGTTCCTCCATCGTCTCCGGCACGTTCCCGCCGTGGCGCTCTACCAGCATGGCGCAGGCGGCCTTGATATGCCGGGCCTTGTTGCCGGGAAAGGAGACCGGGCTGATCTCCTTGATCAGCGTCTCAAGATCGGCGCGGGCGTAATCGCGGGCGGTTGTGTATTTCTTGAACAGCGCCGGCGTCGTGGCGTTGACGATCGTATCGCGCACCTGGGCCGATAGGATGGCGGCCACGAGAAGTTCCAGCGGATTGGAGAAGTTCAAATAGTAGCGGGCGTTGGGGTAGAGCCGCTGTAATTTGACCAGAACCGTCGGGGCCTGCGTCGAATCGCTCAGGCCAAGTACCGTCTGACGAGCCATGAGACCGGCCCTTTCCGAAGATTATTTGGGGCGGACGGCAATGCCGTGCGGGTCGCCTTCAAGCGGAACATGCTGAATCCGTTTGCGCTCCTTTACGTCGTAGACCTCGACACCGGGTTCCTTGCCGGAGACGTCATGGATGGTCTTGGTGACGGCCTGCCCGCGCAGCGTGG
>JBFMAJ010000155.1:0-5093 GCA_040755775.1 Nitrospirota bacterium | reverse complement strand
AAGCCGGCCAGAATTTCCACCATGCCCGCTTCAGAGGCCCCGATTTCGACGGGCTTGGACGCGGGGCGCTGCGCATCGGCGGGGTTGGGCACCCAGACGGCGGCGCCGCCTTCTTCCTGGCGGACCGCTTCGGCCGGCAGCAACAGCGCGTGTTCACGCCTGGCCGTGTGGAAGGAGACATTGGCCGTCATGCCGCTGCGCATGATGTCGGGGACGTGGTCGGGGAGCACGTCCACCTCATAGACCGTCACGTTGTTGACCGTTTTCGCTTCGTAGGTGATGTGCACGACGCGGCCCTGGATCGGCCGGTCGGGGTAGGCGTCGAGCGTGATGGCGGCGCGCTGGCCAATCTGCACCTGGGCGATGTCGGTCTCGTCCACTTGGGCCTTCACGATCAGGCGATTCGAGATGACCAGCACGGCGTCCTGGGCGGTGACCGTCTGGCCCGGCTCCACTTTTCTGGCGATGATGACGCCGTCCAGCGGCGCGATCAGCGGCGTGGGCTTGTAGAGGTTCTCCCAGTGCGCCAGCTCCTCGGGTCCTTTGGCCCGGGCCGCGTCGAGCAGGACAGCCCGCTCGGTGGAGCTGAGCCAGGCGAGGATTTGGCCTTGCTTCACGGGCTGGCCTTCGCGCACGAGAATCTCATCGGCCCGTCCGGCGACGGGCGGGCGGATTTCGACGCGGTTTTGCGGCTGCGCCACGCCCGTGGCCAGCACGGTCACCTGCAAATCGCCCCGCGCCACCTGCACCGGCCGCCAAGCGGCCTCTTTGGCCGATGGCCGAAAGGTATTCCACATCAGCGCGCCCGCGGCGATGAGGACGATCAGGACCAGACTCCAGCCGATTCGTGTCCGTGTCATGGAATGACGCTTTTGCCTTGCGCTCGTTCCCAGGCCGCTTCCGCCACGACGAGGTCGCGCAACGCGCGGATATGGTCCTTCTGGGCCGTGATCAGATCGTTCTCGATCAAATCCCAATCCTCAAACGACAATAGACCGTTGGTATACAGGTTCTGGCCGATCTCCGCGCGGACCTGCGCGCTGTTGACCAGCTCCTTCTGGACCTCGGCGTTGCCAAGGCTGTCTTGCAAGGCGGCGTAGGTCTGCTCCAGTTCCAGCCGGATTTGATCGTCGGCGCTGTCGAGCGTTTCCCGCGCCTGCCGGTGGGCGGCCTTGGCCCCCTGCACATTATAAACGTTGGCGCCGCCCGTAAACAGCGGCATCGAGAGCACGACGCCGGCCGACCACCGGTCGTCCCAGTCGCTGCCGTGAAACGAATAGTCGCCGATGGCGGCGACATCCGGGTAGAGCCGGCCTTGCGTCAGCGTGACGCCGGCTTCCGCGGCGCGCAGCCGGGCGGCGGGTTCCAGATGAGCGGGCGTCTGCGGAATCAGCGCGCGAAAATCCGGCGGCGGCGCCGGAGGCGAGACGGAAAAATCTCCGCTGACGTTGAACTCGGCCGGCCCCCGGCGGCCGAGGAAACGGGCGAGCCGTTGCCTGGCCACGGCGAGAGCTCGGCCGGCCTGGGCGACTTCGAACTGGGCGCGCCGCAGCGTAGCCTGGCTCCGGAGCAGCGAGCCCTGATGCTCGCGGCCCGCGTCATACCGTAATTGAACCAGCCGCGTATTCTGCTTGCGCCGCTCCGCGATCGTCTCCGTCAGCTTGAGCTGTTCTTGCGAAAAGAGAATCTCGGTGAACGCGGACTTCAGATCGAAGCTGAGGTCGGTTTTCACGGCCAGCAGCGCCGCTCGCGCGGCTTCGGCTTCGGCTTCGGTGCGGCGGAATCCGGCCTGATTGCGAAAGCCCGCAAAGAGGCTTTGCCGCACGGAAAGACCGAGCGCATGGTCCGGCCCGTTCAGAATCGATTGGTCGGCCCCGCCGGCCGTGGTGTATTGCGCATCCAGAGACAGTTGCGGCCAAAAAGGGCCGAGGCTGGCCCGATGCTGAAACTCAGCCAGGCGCGCCGCCTCGCGCGCGGCGGCCAACGCCGGATTGTTCGCCGCCGCCTCGCGGACGGCGTCCTCCCACGTGAGCGTCTCGGCGAGCGCCACCGGCGCGAGCCAGAGCAGGCCGGCGCCGGCCGCCACCATCATGTTCGCCCGTCGTTGGCGCATGCCGCAAAATCATACCGGAAACCGTGTGGCGCGGGCAACACAGGGCCGTAGGGGCGGGTTTGAAACCCGCCCTTACAGTGGGTTGGCCAGTTCAATTTGCATTCTGGGCCAAACCCCTCTATAATGGCGAAAATTTTATGGAATCCCGGTGATCGGGACGACATGCAACGTTACAGGGGGCCAATTCATGAATTGCCCCTACGAGAGGGGGTAAAACCGGATGGGCACACTGCTCTTTGTGATCCTGCACTTTCTCGGCTATACCGACCGGCCGGATGAGTGGTATACGGTCTGCTACCTCATCTCGCTCGACATGATCAGCCTGTCGATCCTGCTGCTCGGATGGCGCCGGCGTCGATCCGGCGCGCCGGAGGCGGGCCGGCACGAGTAGTGGATGCGGGTGGCGGTCCACCAGCCGCAATATTTGCCCTGGGCCGGCCTCTTCGACAAAATCGACCAGGCCGACCGTTTTGTCGCGCTGGACAGCGTGCAGTATCACAAGAATGAATGGCAGAATCGCAACCGCATTAAAACGGCGCAGGGGTGGTGCTGGCTGACCGTGCCCGTCCACTATCGTTTCCCACAAAAACTTCGCGACGTCAAAATTGCCCGGGACGGCTGGCAGCGCGCCCACTGGCGAACGATCACGCAATCCTATCGAAGGGCGCCCCATTTTGAGCGCTATGTCCAGCTGCTGGAACCGCTCTATGCCGCCGAATGGGAGTGGTTGGCCGATCTGAATCTGGCCACGATGGAACGGCTCGCCGCCGCGCTCGGCGTTGAGTGGGCGCCGCGGCTGGCCTCGCAGATGACGCTGACCGAGGAACCGACCCAGCGGCTGATCGATATCTGCCGGCAGGTCGGCGCCGACTGTTATGTGGCCGGCTCGGGCAGCCGCCCCTATCTGGATCTGGCGCGCTTCGAAGAAGCCGGCATCGCGGTCGAATTCCAGCGATTCGAGCATCCCGTCTATGCGCAGTTACACGGCCCGTTCGAGCCGGCGCTGTCGGCCGTCGATCTGCTGTTCAATTGCGGGCCGGACAGCCTGTCGCTGTTGCGCGCGGGCCGCCGGGCCGGCTCTTCGGCGGGCTCCGCATGAGCCGCGCGCGGATCAGGCGCGAGTTGCCGCCGATGAACATTCTGGCGATCGGCGCCCACCCGGACGACATCGAGTTTGGCTGCGGCGGCAGCCTGATCAAATACGCCGACCGCGGCCATTCCATCTACCTGATGGTGCTGACCGAAGGCGGCAAGGGCGGCCGGGCCGGCGCCCGGCGGCGCGAGCAACTGCGGGCCGCCAGGGCGATCGGCGTCAGGAAAATTTTCTGGGGCGGCTACGAGGACACCCAGCTCGAAGTGGACCGGCCGCTCATTCAGCGGATCGAGCGTGTGATCGACGCCGTCGACCCGCTCTTCATTTTTGTCCACTACGGCGACGACACGCACCAGGACCACCGCCACCTGGCGACCTGCACCGTGACGGCCACCCGGTATACGCGCAACGTGCTCTTTTACGAAGGGCCGACGACCCAGAATTTCACGCCCACGGTCTTCGTGAACGTCGACGCGGTCCTGGAGCGGAAGCTGGCCGCGCTCCGGTCGCACGCGTCGCAGGTGATGAAGACCAACATCGAGGGGCTGTCGATCATCGACGTGGCCCGCTCGTCGGCCCACTTCCGCGGCATCCAGGGGCGGGTCAAGAACGCCGAAGGCTTCATGCCGCTGCGGCTGTTCATCAATATTGATTAAGCCGATTCCCCATTCCCATCCCTGGCTGACGCCCGCCGATCTGGGCGCGGTGACGTCGGTCTTGCGCAGCGGGCAACTCTCGCCCTCGCCGGCCGTCGAGCGCTTCGAGCGGGCGGCGGCAAGAGCGGTCGGGCAGACCGGCGCCGTGGCGGTCAGCTCCGGCACGGCCGCGCTCTATATGGCCTTGCGGGCGCTGGACATCGGACGGGGCGACGCGGTGCTCTTTCCCAGCTACGTCTGCTCGGCGCTTTGGCACGCGGTCACAGCCGCGGGCGCGACGCCGCGCCTGGTGGACCTCGATCCCGCGACGTTCAATCTCTCGGCGGCGGCGGCCCGGCGGCGATTGACCCGCCGGACGAAGGCGATCATCATCCCCCATCTGTTCGGCCTGCCGGCCGATCTGGACGAGCTGCGCGCGCTCGGCCCTCCGCTGATCGAGGATTGCGCGCAGACGCTGGGCGTTCGGTACCGGGGCCGCCTGGTCGGGTCGTTCGGTGTGGCGACGGTGTGTTCGTTCTATGCGACCAAGCTGGTGGCGGCCGGGGAGGGGGGGCTCGTCGCCAGCTCCTCGCCGCGCCTGCTGGCGCGGCTGCGCGCGGCCCGCTCGTATGACGAACAGCCCCGGCTGGCGCCGAGCTTCAATTTTAAATTGTCCGGGTTGCACGCCGCGCTGGGCCTGAGCCAGCTTCGACGGCTGACGCGGATCCTGGCGCTGCGCCGCCGGATCGCCCGGCGGTATGATCGGGCCTTCGCGCCGCTGCCGGTCGCATTGCCGGCCCGTCCGGCGGATCGCGGCCACGGCTATTACCGCTATGTCCTTCGGGTGCCGGGAGGCGCCGGCCCGGCGCTGGCCCGGATGGCGCGGCTGGGCGTAACGGCCCGGCGGCCGGTCTATGTCCCGATCCATCGCGCCCTCGGACGGGGCGGATTCGCTGAAACGGACCGCGCCTGGCGGGAGGCGCTGTCGCTGCCGCTCTATCCCGGCCTGGGCAACGCGGAGATTGAGCGGGTGATCGCGGCGTTCAGGGCCGCCGTGGGGCGGATCCGATGAGCCCGCGCGCCAGCCTCTGGGGACTCTCGGCGGCCATTGCGCTGATGACGCCGTCGGTCGCGGGATGGTTTCAGGCGGCCGGCCTGCGCTGGCTCTATATTTTTTTGCTGGCCTTGTCCCTGTCGGCCGGCCTGATGCCGCTGTGCGATTTCGCCGCGCGCCGCCTGAACATCCTTGACC
>JBFMAJ010000154.1:0-5093 GCA_040755775.1 Nitrospirota bacterium | reverse complement strand
TAAAGCCGGCCTGCTCGGCCCGCTCCCGCGGCGCCTCGGCCGGGGAGAGGCGCTTCACCGTATGAACCGCGCCCAGCAGCTTGACGTAGTCGGGATGCTCGGCGCCGAGCCGCTCTTCGATCGCCGGCAGGCCGGGCGCCAGCACCGTTGCGTACGATTCGATCTTCAGCGGAAAGCGGAAGGCGGCATACTGGATGGAATAGCCGCGCTCGTCATAGCGCAATTGCATGGCGCCGTCGATCAGCGCGTCGCGGTAGAGCCGGTCCAGAAAGGGCGCCAGCAGGCGTCCGCGCAACCCTTCGTCCGGGTGGTCCCAGTCGATGTCGAAAAAGCCGGCGTGGGCGGACGCCGGGCCGTGCTCGAAGAGGTCCATCAGCATCCGGTTGCCGCCGTCATAGGCCATGTGGTTGGGCACGATGTCCTGCAACCAGCCCAGCCTGTCGCGCCGGGTCTGCTCGATCAGCGCGCGCAAGGCCGCATCCCCGCCCAGCTCGTCGTTGATCCGGCCCTGGTCGACGATGTCGTAGCCGTGCAGGCTGCCCGGTCTGGCCTGAAACACCGGCGAGGCGTAGATGTCCGAGACGCCGAGCGCCGACAGGTAGCCGGTGATGCGGCGCGCCTGCTCAAAGGTAAAACCGGGATGAAACTGGAGTCGATAGGTGGCGACGGGGATCTTCATGGCGCAAGCTCACGGGACGCCGCCACGGTCGGTCAGGCGCAGCCCCTCGGTGAGCGACTTCTCGATCCGTTTTCTGGGCGCCATCAGCCGGAACAACGCCATCGAGCGGGGCTGCAGCGGGTAACTCTGGCCGCCGCGGGCCAGCTTGTGCCGCTGCTCGGATTGCTCCTTGGCGGTGTCGAACATGAGCATCCACCGGGTGCCCGGCTTGTGGGCCGGCAGGACGAACGGCGTCGGCCGGTGATCGGCGTTGAACAGGATCAGCAGCGTGTCGCTCTGCACGGGGCGGCCCTTCTCGTCCACCTCGTCGATGGCGCCGCCGGCCAGCCTCACGCCGAGCGAGCGCACCGATTCTCCGTTCCATTCTTCATCAATAATTTCATGGCCTTCTGATGAAAACCACGAGATGTCCTTGATCTCTGAGCCCCGGATCCGCCGGCCCTGGAAAAATTTCCGCCTCCGCAGCACGGGGTGCCGCTTGCGGATCGAAATCAGGTGGCGGATGAATTGGAGGAACTCTTTTTGCTCCCGGCTCAGCGTCCAGGAAAACCAACTGATCTCGTTGTCCTGGCAATAGGCGTTGTTGTTGCCCTGCTGGGTGCGGCTCAATTCGTCCCCGCCGCAGATCATCGGCACGCCCTGGCTCAGAAAGAGCGTCGCCATGAAATTGCGCTTCTGCCGCTCCCGCAGCGCCTGGATGGCGTGGTCGTCGGTCGGCCCGTCGCCGGCGTCGTCCGGCCCGCCGTTCCAACTGATGTTGTCGTCGGTGCCGTCGCGGCCGTTCTCGCCGTTGGCCTCGTTGTGCTTCCGGTTGTAGCTGACGAGGTCCTGCAGCGTGAAGCCGTCGTGCGCCGTCACGAAATTGATGCTGGCGTGCGGGCGCCGCCCGCCCTGCTCGTACAGATCGCTGCTGCCCGCCAGGCGCGTGGCGAGTTCCGCGACCTGGCGCCCTTCCCCTTTCCAGAAGCGGCGGATGCAGTCGCGGTACTTGCCGTTCCACTCCGTCCAGAGCACGGGGAAATTGCCGACCTGATAGCCCCCCTCGCCCAAATCCCACGGCTCGGCGATCAGCTTGACCTGGGAGATCACCGGATCCTGCTGGATGATGTCGAAGAAGGCGCCCAGCCGGTCGACGGCGTGCAGCTCGCGGGCCAGCGCGCTGGCCAGATCGAACCGGAAGCCGTCCACGCGCATCTCCAGCACCCAGTAGCGCAGGCTGTCCATGATCAACTGGAGCACCTGGGGATGGAGCATGTTCAGCGTGTTGCCGCAGCCGGTGTAATCCATGTAGAAACGGGGATTTTTCGCCAGCCGGTAATAGGCGGCGTTGTCGATGCCGCGCAGCGAGAGCGTGGGGCCCAGGTGGTTGCCCTCGGCCGTGTGGTTGTAGACGACGTCGAGGATCACCTCGATGCCCGCGGCGTGCAGCGACCGGACCATCATCTTGAATTCGTCCACCACGCTGGTAGCGCCGGAGCCGTAGCGCGAATCGGGCGCGAAGAACGACAGGGTATTGTAGCCCCAGTAATTGGCCAACTTCTGCTTCACCAGTTGGGGATCGTCGATATGGTGGTGCACCGGCATCAGCTCGACGGCGGTGACGCCGAGCGTGAGCAGATGCTCGATCACCGGCTCGGTGGCCAGCCCCGCGTAGGTGCCGCGCAGCTCGGGCGGCACGTCCGGATGCTTGATCGTCATGCCCTTCACGTGGGTTTCGTAAATGATCGTCTGGTGCCAGGGCGTCCGGAGCGGGTGGTCGTCGCCCCAGACGAAGGCGGGATCGGCCACGGCGCCGAGCGCGGCAAACGCGGCGTTGTCGCGCGAATCGATCTGTAGATCCTCGGCGGGATTGCCGATCACGTAGCCGAACATCGCGTCGTCCCATCTGATGCGCCGGGCGATGATTTTCGCGTAGGGGTCGACCAGCAGCTTGGCCGGGTTGAACCGGTGGCCGGCGAGCGGCTCGTAGGGGCCGTGCACCCGGTAGCCGTAGAGCAGCCCGGGCCGGGCGTCGGGCAGATAAACGTGCCAGATGCGGTTGGTCCGCTCGGTGATCGGGATGCGCACGGTTTCTTTCTGCGCGTCGACCGAGTCGAAGAGGCAGAGCTCCACGCCGGTGGCGTTCTCGGAAAAGAGAGTGAAATTGACGCCTTTGCCGTCCCAGGTGGCGCCCAAGGGGTAGGGGGCGCCGGGCATGATCCGGGGATGGCGGCCGTCGGCCATCGGTTATCCCTCGCTTTTCAGGAAGATGACGCCCAGCGGCGGCACGGTGAGCGAGAGCGAATAGTCGCGTCCGTGCCAGGGCGCCGGCTCGGCGTGCACGCCGCCGCCGTTGCCGAGGTTCGAGCCGCCGTAGAGCGCGGCGTCGCTGTTGAGCAGCTCTTTCCAGTAGCCGCCGCAGGGCACGCCGATCCGGTACTGAAGGCGCGGCACGGGCGTGAAGTTGGCCACGACGGCCACGACGCCCCGGGTCGTTTTCCCCTTGCGCAGAAAGGCGACGACGCTCTGCTCCCAGTCCTGCGAGTCGAGCCATGCGAACCCGTCGAGCTCGAAATCGAGCTCGTGCAGCGCGGGCTCGGCCCGGTAGACGCGGTTCAGGTCCCGCACCCAGCGTTGCAATCCCGCGTGCAGGGGATATTGCAGCACGTGCCATTCCAGGCTCTCCTCGTGGCGCCATTCGGGCACCTGGCCGAACTCGCCGCCCATGAAGAGGAGCTTCTTGCCCGGATGACCGTACATGGCGCCGTAGAGCAGCCGGAGATTGGCGAAGCGCTGCCATTCGTCGCCGGGCATTTTGCCCAGCAGCGAGCCCTTGCCGTGGACGACCTCGTCGTGCGAGAGCGGCAGGATGAAATTCTCGGTGAAGGCGTACCAAAGGCTGAAGGTCAACAGGTGATGGTGATGCTTCCGGTGGACGGGATCGTGCGAGACGTAGCTCAGCGTGTCGTGCATCCAGCCCATCATCCACTTCATGCCGAAGCCGAGGCCGCCCACGTAGGTGGGGCGCGAGACCATGGGCCAGGCGGTCGATTCCTCGGCGATCATCTGCACGTCGGGGAATCGCTCGTAGACCTGCTCGTTGAGCCGCTTCAGGAAATCGATCGCCTCCAGATTTTCGCGCCCGCCGTACTGGTTGGGAATCCACTCGCCCTCACGGCGGGCGTAGTCGAGATAGAGCAGCGAGGCCACCGCGTCCACCCGCAGGGCGTCGGCGTGGTAGCGCTTCAGCCAGAAGAGGGCGCTGCTGACGAGGAAATTGCGCACCTCGTTCCGGCCGTAGTTGAAAATGTGGCTGTTCCAGTCGGGGTGAAAGCCCTTGCGCGGGTCGGCGTGCTCGTAGAGATGCGTGCCGTCAAAGAAGGCCAGGCCGTGCGCGTCGTTGGGAAAATGCGACGGCACCCAGTCGAGGATGACGCCGATGCCGCGCCGGTGCAGGGCGTCGACGAGCGCCATGAACTCCTCCGGGGTCCCGTAGCGGCTGGTGGGCGCGAAGTAGCCGGTCGTCTGATAGCCCCAGGAGCCGTAGAAGGGATGTTCCATGACCGGCAGCAGCTCGACATGCGTGTAGGCCATCTCGGCGGCGTAGCCGGGCAATTGCTCGGCCAGCTCCAGGTAGCTGAGCGGCCGGTTGCCCTCCTCCGGCACGCGGCGCCAGGAGCCCAGGTGGACCTCATAGATGGCGATCGGCGCGTCGTGCCCGTTGACCCGCTTGCGCTGGGCCATCCAGGTCTGGTCGCGCCATTCGTGCCGGAGATCCCAGACGATGGAGGCGGTTCGGGGGGGCGTTTCCGCGCAGACGGCGAAGGGATCGGCCTTATCGACGGTGTAGCCGTTCCAGTTCGAGACGAGGCGGTATTTGTAGCGCGCGCCCTGCGCCACGCCGGGGATGAAGCCTTCCCAGATGCCCGACTCGTCGGTGCGCGGCGCCAGGGGATTGGTTTGGGGATTCCACTCGTTGAAGTCGCCGATCACGGAGAGCTCCCGGGCGTTGGGCGCCCAGACGGCGAAGTAGACGCCCTGCACGCCGTCCACCGTCAGGGGATGCGAGCCGAGCTTCTCATAGAGGGAAAAATGGCTGCCCTCCTTGAACAGAAAAATGTCGTAGTCGGTGAAGAGGCTGATGCGTCGAACGGTCTGGGTGCGCGCGCCCGCCATGGCGATAGCATATATTATACCGCGCCTCCTTTGCCATCCAGCCGATAAATAGGGTAAAGTGCCGCAACGATGCGGATTCTGTATCTGTCCCCCGAAGTGGCGCCATTCGCCAAGACCGGCGGATTGGCCGACGTGGCCGGCGCGCTGCCGGCCGCCCTGGAGCGGGTCGGGCATGACGTGAAGGTCGTCATGCCCAAGTATGGCGCCGTGGATCTGCAGCGGTGGGGTTTTCAGCCCCGGGCCGGGGTGACGGCCCGCC
>JBFMAJ010000153.1:0-5107 GCA_040755775.1 Nitrospirota bacterium | reverse complement strand
CGGCCGTCGAAAAATTCAAGGCGGCGTCATTGAACAGCACGTCGCAACCGGTAATGGCGCCGGTGGCGGGATTAAATGAGATGAAAGCGGCGGCAATCCCGCCGAAGGAGCCGTTCGAATCAAGCTTGAAGAAATAGATACAGTTGGTCTTGCCCAGATCAGTGCAGGTCGCCCGGCCATTCTCGGAATCGATCGTATTGGGCGTGGCGGACATGGTAAAGCGCGCGCTGGTGATGGTGAATTGCGGATTGATAACGCCATTAATCGACGCCAAGGAGTTTTCAACGGCGATGACGCCGGCTTCTCCTCCGCCGGGCCCTTCATTGAGGCAGGGGTTGTCCCGGCAGCCATGTTCCGCAATATCGAAGTGGAGCGTCGCGCCGGTCTGTTTGAGGCCGATCGTGCCGTTGGTGACGGTGGTTTCCTGCGACCAGGCTCGCGCGCTCTGCGGTTGGACAAGGGGGCTTCCCGCCGCCAGGAGACACCCCACAACGGTGGCGAAGAATGACGCGCGGCGGGCCAATTGTGTCAGGGAGCGGGCTGGGGCTGCGCGGGAGGGGCCAGAAGCGCGCCGATGGCGGATTTTAATTGGCCAAGCGTGGCTGGCGGCGCCTGTTCCGGCGCCGTCAAATGAACGCCCTTCAGATTCCGCTCAATCCGTTCTTCGCCGGTGGTGGGATCCGTTCGGATGGTGAACTTGCCTTGTGCCCAGCCAACCACGTGGTGCCGGTTCTCGCCGGCCGATTTTAAAAACAGCACCGCCCGCTCGCCCTGCTCAAACACGGGCGCGCCGGTGACTTTCAGGCCTTTGTCGCCGACGATCCCGCCCAGCGCTTCCACTTGGATTTGATCGCCCCCGCCGCCCTTGAGACGCTCTTCCACCTGCAGCGTCACGATGGTGATGATCATATTCTGTTCGGGATCCCACTGGCTGTGCTGCTCCAGCACGGAGCAGGTGCAGATGACGTCGGCGTCATGGACCAACTCATTGAGGCTTTTGGCCGGCATGACGGCGGCCTGAGCCGCCGCGGCGAATACGATGAGAAAAACCGCCAGCAGGGAAGAAACGATCGTTCGCCGAAGCGGCATAACCATTGCCTCTGCGCTTACGTGCCCTGCTCCCACGACGCCAGATAGCGTTCCTGCTCTTTGGTCAGCTTGTCGATGCCCACCTCCATCGCTTCCAGCTTCAGGCGGGCGATCCGCCGGTCGATGTCCGGCGGGACGGGGTAGACCTGTTTTTTGAGCTTGCCTTTCGACTTGACCAGGAATTCGGCCGAGAGCGCTTGGTTGGCGAAGCTCATGTCCATCACGGCGGAGGGATGGCCTTCGGCCGACGCCAGATTGATCAGCCGGCCTTCGCCCAGCAGATAGATCCGCCGGCCGTCGGCCATGCGGTACTCCTCCACGAAATCCCGCACGGTCCGCGTGCCCCGGCTGAGCTTCTCCAGCGCCGGGATGTCGATTTCGACGTTGAAGTGGCCCGAATTGCAGACGATGGCGCCGTCCTTCATCGCCTCGAAGTGTTCCTTCCGGATCACCTTGATGTCACCGGTGACGGTCACGAAGAAATCGCCCAGCGGGGCCGCCTGGGCCATCGGCAGCACCTGATAGCCGTCCATGACCGCTTCCAGCGCCTTGATGGGGTCGATCTCCGTCACCACGACGCGGGCGCCCATGCCGCGGGCGCGCATGGCAATGCCCCGGCCGCACCAGCCGTAGCCGCTCACCACCACCACGGCCCCGGCGACCAGCCGGTTCGTGGCGCGCAGCATGCCGTCAAGCGTGCTCTGGCCGGTGCCGTAGCGGTTGTCAAACAGGTGCTTGGTCTCGGCGTCGTTCACCGAGATCACGGGAAACCGCAGCACGTTCTTTTTCGCCATGCTGCGCAGGCGGATCACGCCGGTCGTCGTCTCTTCCGTGCCGCCGACGATCCCCGCGGCCAGCGCTTTTTTCTCCCCATGCAGCACCGAGACCAAATCGGCGCCGTCGTCCATGGTGATCATCGGCCGGATCGCCAGCACCGACATGATGTGACGGTAATAGGTGGCGTGATCCTCGCCCTTGATGGCAAAGACCGGGATCTGATGGTGCGCCACGAGCGAAGCGGCCACGTCGTCCTGCGTGCTGAGCGGGTTGGAGGCGCACAGCGCCACCTCCGCTCCCCCGGCCTTGAGCGTCAGCATCAGATTGGCCGTTTCGGTGGTGACATGCAGGCAGGCGGCGATGCTGACGCCCCGGAGCGGTTGCTCTTTTTTGAACTGCTTTTTGATGAGCCGGAGCACTTCCATCTCCTGCTCGGCCCATTCGATGCGCCCCGCTCCCCGCTCGGCCAACCCAATATCTTTAATATCGTAGTCCACAACGTTCTCCTTTATAGCCCCGCTTCTTTGCGCAGCTTATCAGCTAGGTCGGTCCGTTCCCAGGTGAACTCCGGCTCCAGCCGGCCGAAGTGGCCGTAGGCCGCCGTCTTTTTGTAGATCGGCCGGCGCAGATCCAGATAATCGATGATCCCCTTGGGCGTGAGCGGGAAAAACTGCCGGACCAGCTCCAGAATCCGTTCCTGCGGGATTTTGCCGGTGCGGAAGGTATCGACCAGAATCGACACCGGATCGGCCACGCCGATGGCATAGGCGACCTGCACTTCGCATCGATCCATGATCCCGGCCGCCACCAGATTCTTGGCGATGTAGCGGCACATGTAGGAGGCCGACCGATCGACCTTGGTGGGATCCTTGCCTGAAAAGGCGCCGCCGCCGTGGCTGCCGACGCCGCCGTACGTATCGACGATGATCTTGCGGCCGGTGATGCCGGTGTCCCCCTGGGGGCCGCCGACCACGAACCGGCCGGTCGGATTGATGTGATAGGTCACGTTGTCCTCATCCAGCAGCTCGGGCGGGATGGTGGGCTTGATCACCCGCTCGATCACGTCTTCCCGGATCTCTTTCAGCGACACGTCGGGGCTGTGCTGGGTGGAGACGACGATGGCCGTCACGCGCACGGGCTTGCTGTCGCGGTACTCGACCGTGACCTGCGATTTGCCGTCCGGCCGCAGATAGGACAGCACGTCCGACTTGCGCAGCTCGGTGAGCCGGCGGGTCAGCTTGTGCGCCAGCAGAATCGGCGTCGGCATCAGCTCCGTCGTCTCATTGGTGGCGTAGCCGAACATGATGCCCTGGTCGCCGGCGCCGCCGGTGTCCACGCCCATGGCGATGTCGGGCGACTGGCTGTGGATGGAGGTGATGACCGCGCAGGTCTCAAAATCGAAACCGTATTTGGCCCGCGTGTAGCCGACGTCGCGGACCGTGCGCCGGACGATTTCGGGGATCTCAACGTAGCAATTGGTCGTGATTTCGCCGGCCACGAAGGCCAAGCCCGTGGTCACCAACGTTTCGCACGCCACGCGGCAATATTGGTCCTTGCCGATAATCTCATCCAAGATGGCATCGGACACCTGATCGGCGATCTTATCCGGATGGCCTTCGGTCACCGATTCCGATGTAAACAGATAGTTCACGCGACTCATGAGCACTGCCTCCCTTTTACCTCGAATCGCAGATGAGAGGAATCATCCGATTCTCGGTACCACAGCTTCAGAGCCATCCACTGAGCGGTCATAAAAAACCCCGTGCCTCAAGCACGGGGTCGCTTCATGCCTCACAGCTGACCGAGCTCTTTAGCACTTTTTTAAGGTGGTTGCAATCCGCTGACAAATCAATCCACCGAATGGCGGTACTGTATAGTATGGCGAAAGCCGGTGTCAAGCAATTCCAGGCCTCCCTCTTTTCACCGTCAGCCAAATAGGCTATGATGGGCCGACTCGGGAACGCTGGAGCATGCTCATTCTTGTCGCGATCGACGGTTCCACGCACTCGGCGCGCGCGCTCGATCTGCTGCCGCGCCTGCCCTGGGCGCAGCCGCCCCGGCTCCGCCTCCTTCACGTGATCGAGAAGGCGGTGCTGGCGCAACCGGGCATCACGCCGTCGCCCGTGGCCCAACCCAAGCGGGAAACCAAGCGGGCCGACGCAGCCGCCGAGCGGTTGACGCGAACCGCCCTGGCGAAAATGCGACGGCTGGATCCGCAGGCGGCCCGCAGGATCGAACGGGGGCCGGTCAGCGACAAGCTGCTGACCGCCGCCGAGCAGGAAGGCGCCGATCTGCTGGTGATGGGCTCGCGCGGCTTGAGCAACGTGCAGGCCTTCCTGATGGGCAGCGTCTCCCAGCAGGTCGTCACGTATGCGCACTGCTCCACGCTGGTCGTGAAAGGGAGGCCGCGCGCCGTCAAGCGGCTGCTGCTGGCCGCGGACGGCTCACCGTCATCCGAGCAAGCGCTGTCCTTTCTGATGACCCAGTTCAAACCGGCCGGCCTGCAGGTGGCGGTGGTGACGGTGCGCGACTACCCGACGGTTTCCACGCCGACGGTTTCCACGCCGCCAAGCCAACAGATCGAAGAACAGTACGCCGCGCGCCTGGCGCGGGCCGGCTTCAGCGCCAAAGCGCACGCCGCCACGGGCCACGCCGCGGCCAGAATCATCGACACGGCCCGCCGCCAGCGGGCCGATCTGATCGTGGTCGGGTCGCGCGGCTTGACCGGCCTGCAGCGTTTCCTGCTGGGCAGCGTCTCCCGCCAGGTGGTGAAATATTGTCCGTCTTCGGTGCTGGTGGTCAGAGGCCGCTAGACAACGAACGCCAGGCCGGCCGCATACTGGCCGGTGCCCCGCACGGGGCGGGTCCATTGAACGTACGCCAGGGTGGGAATGGCCAATTCAGCCACCGGCAGCGGGAAGGAGATGGCCAGCAATTGCTTCGGCGCCAATCGCTCGTCGGTGATCAAGCAAAGTCCGCCCCCGCTGACATCGCGGAGCCGGCCGTGGCCGCTGAGCGACTTCAATCCCAGCCCGCGCGTGGGAATTGAACGGCGATAGGTGACCGCGCCGTCCCCCGCCCAGAGGTGCCGCAACTGCTTGCGCCGGTTCTTGACTTTTCTCATGGGACGCTACTATACTCCATCCGTTTTGGGTTGGCAATTCCCCCGTTTGAGGGGAAGCTTTCAGACGATCGTGGTTGCAACCCCCAGGTTTTTTGCTCTGGGGGCGGAGGGAGGGCG
>JBFMAJ010000152.1:0-5142 GCA_040755775.1 Nitrospirota bacterium | reverse complement strand
TAGAGGGTCACGGCGGGAAAGACGGCGTGCAGGGTCCGCATCAGCGCCGGGATGGCCTGGGATCCCCGACGGTCGCCGGCCACTTCCCGGTAGTTCAACAGCAGCACACCCTCCGGCGCCAGCCGCGCCCGCACCATGGTAAACGCCTCGACGCTCAACAAATGATGCGGCGGCGCCTCCGCGGCGTAGGCGTCCAAGAGGATGGCGTCATAGCGGCGGTCGGTCGTATTCAAGAAGCGCCGGCCGTCCTCGATGAACAGCGTCCCGGCGCCAGGCGCATACCCGAAATAGCGCCGGGCCAGATCGGCCACCAACGGATCCAGCTCCACCACGTCCACGACCATGGGGCCGCGCTGAAGCGACCGGACCAGCGCCCCGCCGCCCAGGCCGACCAGCAGCAGCCGCCGGGCGTCCGGCGGCAGCAGCCGTTCCATCGCGTGCGAGTAGGGATAGATCGACGCCCCTCCGGCGTCGAGGCCGCTCTGAATGATGCCGTTCAGCAGCAGCAGCCGCGCGCCGGCCACGTCGATCACCCGCAATTCGCCGTAGAGGCTCTGCCCGTGAAACAATTCACCGCTGAAGAAGGCCGGTTCCGGCGACCGGAACCCGATCGCCGAGATCAGCAGGGTCAACAACCCCAGCAGGATCGTCGGAACCATCCGGCGAGGGGATGCGCCGGCCGCAAGCCAGGAGAGCGCGGCCGCCACGATCAGAACCAGCGCCAGCAGATAGCAAATCGCATCCAGGGACAGGCGCGGCACCAGCGCAAAGCCGGCGGCCAACGCGCCCGCCACGCTGCCCGCCGTCGACACGGCGTAGACGACGCCGGTGGAGACCCCGATGTGTCCCGTTCCGGCCGCCAGCAGCTTGACCGCGTAGGGCGTGACCATGGCCAAGGCGGCCAGCGGCGCGGCCACCAACAGAAAGGCGCTGCCCAATGCGCCGAGGCGCAGGCCCAGCCGGGCGGTCGCGTCAAAGACCGGCGAGGCGAGCGGCGGGACGGCCGCCACGCCGAGGGCGGCCAATGCGATCAGCAGACCGAGATCACCCGGCGAGGCGCGCCGGTCGGCCAACCAGCCGCCGGCGGCATAGCCGGCCGCCAGCGCCACCAGCGTGACGGTGATGAGCGCCGACCAGACGTAGAGGCTGACGCCGAATTGGGGGCTGATCAGGCGGGCGCCGACGATCTCCAGCGCCAGAATTCCGGCGCCGGTGACGAAGACCGTCGCCAGGAGAATGGGGCGGCGCAGCCGGGCCGGTGCGTGCACCCCGCGCCTACGCCGACTTGATGCCCTGGTCCTGCTCGTAGATCAGCATGGGCTGGCTGTCGCCGCTGATGACGGCGTCGGTGATGATGCACTCCTTGACGTGATGGCGCTGCCGCAGCGACGGCAACTCGTACATCAGGTCCAGCATCACCGCCTCCAGAATCGCCCGGAGGCCGCGCGCGCCCGTCTTTTGCGCCCGGGCCTTGCGGGCCACGGCCTGCAGCGCGCCGTCGGTGAACTTGAGCTTGACCTTCTCCAGGGCGAACAGCTTCTCGTACTGCTTGACGAGGGCGTTCTTCGGCTGGGTCAGAATCTGGATCAACGCTTCTTCGCTCAGATCGGTCAGCGTGGTGACGACCGGCAGCCGACCGACGAACTCCGGGATCATGCCGTATTTGACCAGATCCTCCGGCTCCGCCTGGCTGAACAATTCCCCCGCGCGCCGCTCCCGCTTGCCCATCACCTTGGCCCCGAACCCCATGCGCGACCGGTGCAGCCGCTGCTCGATGATCTCCTCCAGCCCGACGAACGCCCCGCCGCAGATGAACAGCACATCGGACGTGTCGACCTGGACGAATTCCTGCTGGGGATGCTTGCGGCCGCCCTGCGGGGGCACGTTGGCCACGGTGCCCTCGATCAGCTTGAGCAGCGCCTGCTGCACGCCCTCCCCCGACACGTCCCGCGTGATCGACGGAGAATCGCTCTTGCGGCTGATCTTGTCGATCTCGTCGATATAGACGATGCCGCGCTCGCACCGCTCGACGTCGTATTCGGCGGCCTGGAGCAGCTTGAGGATGATGTTCTCCACGTCCTCGCCCACGTAGCCCGCTTCGGTCAGCGTGGTGGCGTCGGCGATGGTGAAGGGCACGTCCAGGATGCGCGCGAGCGTCTGCGCCAGCAGCGTCTTGCCGGTGCCGGTGGGCCCCAGCATGAGGATGTTGCCCTTTTGCAGCTCCACGTCGTCTCCGCCTCCGGCGGAGGCGGAGCGCGCCGGCGCGGTGACCCGCTTGTAGTGGTTGTGCACGGCGACCGAGAGAATTTTTTTGGCCCGGTCCTGGCCGATCACGAAGTCGTCCAGGATGCGCTTGATCTCCGCGGGCGCCGGCAGCTTGGACGGGGCGCCCTTTCGCTCTTCATCCCAATCCTCGGCGATGATGTCGTTGCACAGCTCGACGCATTCGTTGCAGATGTAGACCGTGGGGCCGGCGATGAGCTTCTGCACCTCATCCCGCGCCTTGCCGCAAAAAGAGCAGCGCAACCCTTCGGCTTTTTCCGGTTTCGCCATCAATCCCCCCTGAACGAATCGTGCCTCGTTTCGGTTACCGCCCCGCCGGCGCCGGCTCCCGCTTCTCGCCCGCCGGCGCTTTGGTGATCACCTCGTCGATGAGCCCGTAGTCGCGCGCCGCCTCAGGCGACATGAAGTAGTCCCGCTCGGTGTCCCGGGCCAGCCGCTCGACCGACTGGCCGGTGTGCTTGGCCAGAATCTCGTTGAGCCGTTCGCGCATTTTCAGAATTTCCCGGGCGTGAATGTCCACCTCGGTCGCCTGCCCCTGGAAGCCGCCCATCGGCTGGTGGATCATGATGCGCGAATTCGGCAGCGCGTAGCGCTTGCCCTTGGTGCCGGCCGCCAGCAGCAGCGCGCCCATGCTGGCCGCCTGGCCGATGCAGATCGTCGAGACCGCCGGCTTGATGTACTGCATGGTGTCATAGACGGCCAGGCCCGACGTCACCATGCCGCCGGGCGAGTTGACGTAGAGATGGATGTCCTTTTCCGGATCCTCGGCCTCCAAAAACAACAGTTGGGCGATAAGCAGATTGGAAAAATTGTCGTCGATGGGGGCCCCGATGAAAATGATCCGGTCTCTGAGCAGCCGCGAGTAGATGTCGTAGGCCCGCTCGCCCCGGCTGGTTTGTTCGATGACCATGGGAATCAACATCGTTCTGGACTCCTTTATGCTGAACGAACGTGATGCGTTACGATGGTTCCTGTCATGTTTCCGCGGATTTGGCCACGGCCGCCTGCGCCAGCAGGTAATCGAGCGTTTTGTCCTCCAGCACTTTGCGCCGGAGCTGCGCCAGCGTGCCGTCCTGCCGCAGCAGCAGGCGCCGGAGCTGCTCGGGCGCCATCTTCATCTCGGCGGCCAGCGCCTGCAACTCCGCGGTCACCTCCTCGTCGGCGACTGACAAGCCGGCGTCCGCGGCGATCGCTTCCAGCAGCAGCGTGCCCTTCACCCGGTCGGTGGCCACCGGCTCGTAGGTGGCGCGAAACTGCTGCACCGCCTCCGGCGACGGCGCCTCCTCGGCATGCGCGTCGTGGCCGTGCGCATCGTGCGGGTGCACCCGGCCGTAGATGCGGTTCAGCTCGTGATCCACCAGCGCCGCCGGCACGATGAATTGATGCCGGTCGATCAACTGCTTGACCAGGGCCTGCTTCTGCTTGGCCTCGGCCTCCTTGCGCCGGGCCCGCTCCAGCTCCTCGCGCAGGCGCTGGCGCAAGGCGGACAACGATTCGGCGCCGGCGTCCTTGGCCAGTTCGTCGTCGACCGGCGGCAGCACCTTGCGTTTGACCGCCTGGATCGTGATGGAAAAGATCGCCTCTTTGTCCCGGAGCGAGGGCTGCGCCTCGGGGCCCAGCTTCAGGCGCGCCTCCACCTGCTCGCCGGCCACGCGGCCGAGCACCGCCTCCTCCAACGGCTCCTTCAGCGCGCCCTTGCCCACTTCGAACAGCCCGCCCTTGACGCTGCCGCCCGGCAGCGGCTCGCCGTCCACGCGTCCCTCTAGATCGAGCACGACGAAATCCCCCGTGGCCGCGGCATGATCGGCCGGATGCGCCTGCAATTGGGCAAAACGCTCCTGCACCCGGCCCAGCGCCTCATCGAGATCGGCCTCCGTCACCATCACCGCCTCCGGCTGCACGGGCAGGCCCCGGTAGTCGCCCAGCGTGATCGCCGGCTTCACTTCCACCGTGGCGGAGAAGACGAGCGGCGCGCCCTCGCGCAACTGCACCTGGCCGATATCCGGCAGCTCCACCGGCTTCAGCCCCGCCTCGGCGATCGCGCGCTGGTAGTAGTCGGGAATCAGCTTGCGGAGAATCTCATCCTCCACTTCCTTGGCATAGCGCTGCTCGAGCAGCGCCCGGGGGGCTTTGCCGGGACGAAAGCCCGGCAACCGCACCCGCCGGTTCAAGGAGGCGTAGGCGTGGGAAAACTCCTCCGTCACCACCTCCTGAGGAATTTCCACCCGAAGCGTTTTTTTGACGGCGGACAGATCGTCGACGGCGACTTTCATTTTACTCCGAACGAATGTGAGGAGTCATATTCGATGTCAGTCCCGATGATCATCGCTGACGTCGCGATGCGTCCGGCGGCGCGTAGCAGGTCCCTGCGAGAGGAGGGATTTGAACCCCCATTCCCTTGCGGGAACCAGCTCCTAAGGCTGGCGCGTCTGCCGTTCCGCCACTCTCGCGGATATGATTGACGGTTCATCGTGAAAAATCTGGGCCGTACAGGACTCGAACCTGTCGCCCGCTGATTAAGAGTCAGCTGCTCTACCAGATGAGCTAACGGCCCTTTACCCCGAGTGCTTTCTACGAGGGGCTATGATTTTGTTCTATTATTGCTCCCGCTTCAACTGCAACATCATGGCCCCTCACTTCGTTCGGGGTAAACGCGCCTGGAGGGAATTGAACCCCCGACCCACGGCTCCGGAGGCCGTTGCTCTATCCGCTGAGCTACAGGCGCTTGTCCCGAGTGTTTTCTACGAGGAGCTATGATGTTGCTTTTACCCAAAATTTCTGCGAGGGACTATGATGTTGTCTTGCCCCCTTCGCGCGGAAAGGCATTATAACATAGCGGTACGCCGCGCTTCCGCCACT
>JBFMAJ010000151.1:0-5147 GCA_040755775.1 Nitrospirota bacterium | reverse complement strand
CAGCGTCATCTCGTAGGCCATCTTCCACTTCACGTCGCGCGTCAGCAGCCGCTGCCACTCCCGGGACAGCCGCCGCTTCTGCTGCGGCTTCGAGGCCAGCCACCGGCGGACCTCCTCCAGCAGCGACCAGTCGGTGAGGCCGAGGTAGGGCGCCAGCGCTTGGTTCAGATCGGCCTCGAAATAGAGCGCGATCGTCTCCTTGAAGATGTCGCGCAAGTGCAGATCGATCGCGCGGGTGGTGCGATGATAGTAGACGTTGGTGTAGAGATACCAGCGCGCGGTCAAAAACATCTGCAGCGCGGCCAGGCCGGCCCGGTGCAGCGTGAGGCCGTCGCTGGTGAGAAACGTGTAGTGCAGCAGCCGGTCGAGGTCGACCGGCCCGACGGCCACGCCGCACATGTAGGCGTCGCGCAGCACGTAGTCCAGATTGTCCGCCGTGTAGATGCCGCCCAGGATCGGCTGGAGCAGCACCAGCCATTTGGGCCAGCGCGAGCTGTCCTTCTTCGGATCCTTCAGGATGAGAAACGCCAGATGCTCCGGGTCGAGCCGCTCGCCGGGCTCGAAGGAGCCGCTCACGCTGCGCCGGATGTTGCGGATCGCTTCGCCCAATTCCTCGGTGATGATCCGCTGGCCGACCCGCTCGTGGGTCAGATGCATCGCCTCCAGATAGTGCTGGTCGAAAAAATGGCCGAAGGGGCCGTGGCCCACGTCGTGCAGTAGCGCGGCCGTCCGCAGCACCGCCTCGATGTAGGGCGGGGAGGGGCAATCGGGCGCGACCGCCTTCAGGGACGGGTAGAGGTGGCGCGCAAACCGGCCGGCCACGTGCATGGCGCCCAGGGAATGCTGGAAGCGGCTGTGCTCGGCGGAGGGATAGACCCAGCGGGCGCTCTGCAGCTGATAGATGTAGCGCAGCCGCTGCATCCAGGGCGAATCGATCAGGTCTTTTTCCGTGGTCTCGCCGCCGGCGCCCCGCAGGGGGACCGTGAAGGAAATGTAGCCGTGGATCGGGTCGGCGATCAGCGCCTGCCCGTCATAGAGCGCCGTAGAGACGGCGTGCGCGGATGGCTGTGTCATAACAGCGGCAGGTTGGAGCCGGCCATAAGCCGAGTTCTGTCGCCGGCCGCGGTCGCCCGAGGCCGGCTGATGATCATTTCTCTGGGCCGCACGATTGCTCGTGCGGCTCGTGCGACCAACCCGCCCCGCGTCACCGGTCGGTGAAATCAGCGGGCCGCTGACCCTTGCGGCGCGGGGCCTATTCGGTCTTGCTCCGGGTGGGGTTTGCCGTGCCCCCTCAGTCACCCTCGGGGCGGTGAGCTCTTACCTCACCGTTTCACCCTTGCCGGCGATGGACTGCCGGCGGTTTATTTTCTGTGGCACTTTCCTTCGCCTCGCGGCGACTCCGCGTTACGGAGCACCCTGCCCTGTGGGGCTCGGACTTTCCTCTCCGGCCGAATGAGCCGGAGCGATCATCTGTCCGACTCCAACCTGCGCTGATGCAGATTATAGAAAAGGCGCCGAGCGGATTGCAACCGCGTGCGGGCGGCAGCATCGCGCGGCTTGACCCGTCATCAGCCATTTGCTACAGTCGGGCGCCCATGGCCCTGCCGCCCGCCACATCAGGATGGATCGGCCTGGACGAATCGGGCAAGGGCGACTATTTCGGCCCGCTGGTCGTGGCGGCCGTCTACGTGACGCCCGAGCAGGCCGCCTCGCTCACGGCCCTCGGCGTGCGCGACAGCAAGCGGCTGACCGATCTTCGCGCGACGACGCTGGCCGCGGCCGTGCGGCAGCAGGCGGTGGTGGAAGTGGTCAAGATCAATCCCGCCCGTTACAACAGCCTCTACGCAAAAATCAAGAATCTCAACCGGCTGCTGGCCTGGGCCCACGCCCGCGCGCTGGAAAATCTGCTGGGCCGCGTCACCTGCGAGCGGGCCGTGATCGATCAATTCGCCCAACCGGAGCTCATCGAGCGGACGTTGATGGCGGCGGGAAAAAAAATCCGGGTGGAACAGCGCCACCGGGCCGAGGAGGACGCGGCCGTGGCCGCGGCCTCCGTGGTGGCGCGGGCGGAATTCCTGGCCGGCCTGCAGGCGCTCTCCACCCAGATCGGGATGACCTTGCCGAAGGGCGCATCGGACCAGGTCGTTCGCGTCGCCCAACGGCTGGTCGCCACCAAAGGCATGACTCAGCTCGAGCAGGTGGCGAAGGTGCACTTTCAGATTACGAAGAGACTGATGTCGGCGACGTAACCGGCCAGTAGAGGAATCGGCCGCAGTTCTGGCAATACTGGGCGCTTTCATGCCGCCGCACCTCGGCGATGAGCTGGGGCAGCACCGCCAAGCGGCAGCCCATGCAGCAGCCGTTCTGAATCGGCACGATCACCGGCCCTTTCCAGCGACGGCGCAGCCGCTGGTATTCTTTCAGCAGCGCCGGGTCGATGGTCTGCTCCAACTGCGCCGTCTCCTCCTCCAACCGCGCCAGCTTCTGCTCGATGTGTTGCCGCTCCTGCGCGAGCCGGGCTTCATCGGCCGCCGCCTCGGTCCCGGCCTTGGCCAAATCGGTCTCCCGCTGCTTGAGCTGTTGCGCCAGCGCCTCCCCCTGCTCCATCAACAGCAACAACTCGTCTTCAATCGCCGTCTGGCCCTGCTTGGCCGTCTCGATCTCGGCCAGGTGGGCGTGATACTCCTTATTCGTCTTGATTTCGCTCAGGCGCGTTTTCAGCTTGGCGAGCCGCTCTTCCTGCGCCTGCAGGTCGACTTCTTTGGTCCGGCGCTGCTGCTGGCAATGGGCCAACCCCTGCTCGGCGGCGGCCTTGGCTTGCTGGGCGGCGGCGACGCGTTGCCGGGCACGCTCCAACTCGGCTGGAAACTGCGTCAGGCGGTCTCGATGGATAGTCTTCTGCTGGTCCAGATGCTGGAGTTGGAGCAAGCCCTCAAGCTGCAGGGCCATGCGGCTGATTCCGGCGGACGATGATGACAGGTGTATTCTTCATGAAGCGCTCTTGCCTTATTCTATTGTTCCACGGCTCGATTTTCAATTGCTCTGGGCCCACCAGGACTCGAACCTGGGACCCGCTGATTATGAGTCAGCCGCTCTAACCGTCTGAGCTATGGGCCCGTTTTTGAGCAGCTCGCGGAGGATCAATGTTTCAGCAGCCCCTTACAGTGTTTCCGAAAATCCCTTCAGCCGCTTGCTCCGGCTCGGGTGGCGCAGCTTGCGCAGCGCCTTGGCCTCGATCTGCCGGATCCGCTCGCGCGTGACCTCAAAGTCCTGGCCGACCTCCTCGAGCGTGTGGTCGGTCTGCTCGCCGATGCCGAACCGCTTGCGCAGCACTTTCTCCTCGCGCGGCGTCAGCGTCTGCAGCACGCCGTTGATCTGGCGCTGCAGATCGTAGCGGATCGTGGCGTCCAGCGGGGAGACGACCCGCTTATCCTCGATGAAATCGCCCAGGTGGCTGTCCTCCTCTTCGCCGATCGGCGTCTCCAGCGAGATCGGCTCCTTGGCGATCTTCATGATCCGCCGGACTTTGTCGAGCGGCAGCGCCATTTTGCCCGCGATCTCTTCGGGGCCCGGCTCGCGGCCCAGCTCCTGCACGAGCGTGCGGGAGGTGCGCACCAGCTTGTTGATCGTCTCGATCATGTGCACCGGAATCCGGATCGTCCGGGCCTGGTCGGCGATCGCGCGGGTGATCGCCTGACGGATCCACCAGGTGGCGTAGGTGCTGAACTTATAACCCCGCCGGTACTCGAATTTGTCCACTGCCTTCATCAAGCCGATATTGCCTTCCTGGATCAGATCCAAAAATTGCAGCCCCCGGTTCGTGTATTTTTTGGCGATGCTGACGACCAGCCGCAGGTTCGCCTCGATTAATTCGCTCTTGGCCGCCTTCACCGTCCGCTCGCCCCGCTCAAGCTGCAGCATGGTCGCCTTGAAGGCTTCCGGCGGCATCGACAGCCGCTTCACGCGCGCCTGATACTGCTGCCAGGCCTCCCGGCCCTGCTGCCGCAGCCGCTCGAACTCCGCCGAGGACAATCCCAACCGCTTCAGCCGGGCGGGCGTGGGCCGGGCGCGCGAGATCCCCGAGAGCGCCTGGCGCTCCAGCCCCAGCCGGCGGTGGTGGTAGAGCGCCAGCCGCTCCGCTTTGATCAACTCGGTCTTGAGCAGTTTCAGCCGGTCAATGTGTTCTTCGATCCAGTGGGGCGCCAGGCCGATCGCGTCCGCCTTGCCGACCAGCTTGTCCAGCAGCAGATCGATCCGCTCGCTGAGCTTCCGGTGGCGCGGCGATTTCGGCTTCATGCGCTGCCGCTGGCGGATCAGCCGCTGCCGCTGCACGGCCAGGGGCCGCAGCTCCTGGATGGAGCGCAGGACGTGCTCGGTCAATTCTTCATGGTCCTGCCGGGGGCCCTCCTCCAGCTCCTCCTCGTCGGACGAGGAGAGCAGGGCCATGACGTCAAGCTGGCGCTGGCGCAGCCGCTCGGCGAGCACAAAGAGCCACTGGAGCGTGGCGGGCAGCGACCACGTCGCCGTCGCGACCGCCCGCTTGCCCTCTTCGATCCGCTTGGCGATAACGATCTCACCCTCCCGGCTGAGCAGCGGCACGCTGCCGATCTCCCGCAGGTAGAGCCGGACCGGATCGTCGGTCTTCGACATCAGATCGGCGGCCAGATCCAGCTCGGCTTCCTTTTCTTCCAGCAGCGCCGCGGGCTCTTCTTCCAGCTCCTCGCTGAGCTCTTCGGCGGTCTCCGCGGGGCCGGCCAGCAGCGCCGGCTCTTCAAGCTCTTCGGCGCCCTCCAGCGCGTCGACGTCCACCTGCCCGAACATCACGACGTTCTCCAGCCGGTCGGCGGCCAGCGGATCGGGCGTCAGGTTGGTATTCAGCTCATCGTAGGTCAAATAGTTTTTCTCTTTGCCCGCGATCAGCTCTTTGACGCCGTCCAGCTTGTCTTCTTTCCCCATGCGCATCTCCTTTATCCGGCCACCTTGCCCAACGACCGTCTGGACTCCAGAATGGCGGCTTGCAGCTCCCGCGCCCGTTGGACATCGCCGTCCGTCTCGGCGGCCCGCCGGGCCTGCTCCAACTGACGAATTTCCTGATCCAGCCGGCGGCGCCTCAAACCTTCCAGGCATTCCTCGACCGCCTGCGGCAC
>JBFMAJ010000150.1:0-5177 GCA_040755775.1 Nitrospirota bacterium | reverse complement strand
ATGTCAGCACCAATGTACAACGAAGCCCATCCAAAAATCATGCCACTACATGAAAAAATCAATTAATCCGCCCCGGCAAATTCACAAGTATATGAATATTCACCTTGAAAGTCAAGATGTTTCTCTCTCGCAGCCCAAAGTTTATTCAGGTGACAAAAAACGACGAGGAGACCACTGATGGCACCGCAGTCCATACGTCGAATCAAGGCCGCAAGCGGCATCTTGTGCCTGGCCATTGCGATGCATGTCGCCACGGCCGGGTTGGGGCGCGCCATCGACTTCGAGTTCGATCCCGGGCTCACGCAGGCGCTCTTCAAGGACTTGGGCGAAGAAGCCGGGCTGGCCGTCAGCTATATGCCGGCCGCTCCGGCCGAGCCGTTGGGTTTCCCCGGATTCGACATCGGCATCGAGGCCACGGCGACCTCGATCGATTCAGATGACGCGCATTGGCAACTGGCCTTCAGCGGCGATCCGCCCGACTTTCTGGTGGTTCCGAAGCTGCGGGCCCGCGTCGGCCTGCCCTTCGGCATCGATATCGGCGCCGTCTACTCTTCCATTCCTTACATCAAAGCCGGCCTGCTCGGCGGCGAAGTGAAATGGGCCGCGCTCAAAGGCGGCGCCGTCATGCCCGCCGTCGCCGTCCGGGGCGCCTATACGACGCTGCTCAGCGTTGATGAATTGGACCTGACCACCTACTCGGCCGATCTGAGCATCAGCAAGGGGTTCCTCATTTTTACACCCTACGCCGGCGTCGGGCAAGTCTGGATTCAAGCCGAAGAAAAGAGCGCGGCCGTCGCCTTGAGCGATGAGCGGATCAGCAAAACCCGCGGTTTCGTCGGGTTGCAGATCGGCGTGCCCCTGGTGAGCTTTCTCGTTGAAGCCGCCTTCGCCTCCGTGCCCAGCTACACGGCGCGGCTGAGCGTAGGCTTTTAACGCGCCCCATAAAACCGGGCAATCTGTTCAACCACATAATTCTGCTGATCTGGCGTCATCAAGGGAAAGACCGGCAGCGCCAGTGTTTCCGCCGAGGCCCGCTCAGCCACGGGGCAGGCCGTCTCTGGCAACCCGCCAAAACAGGGCTGCCGATGCAAGGGAACCGGGTAATAAATCTCGCACCCCACCCCTTGTCCCCGCAGAAAGGCGGCCAGCTCGTCGCGCCGCTGCGCCCGCACGACATAATGGTGGTAGACCATCCGGCAGTTGGGCCGCTCGACCGGCGGCGTAATTCGATCAGTCAGCCGATGCGCCGAAAAGAGCTCGGCGTACCGCCGGGCGTGCGCCCGCCTCGCCTCGGTCCACTCATCCAGGTGGTTGAGTTTGACCGTCAGCACGGCGGCCTGCAACGCGTCCAGCCGGCTGTTCAGGCCGATCTCCTCATGATGATACCGGTCGACCATGCCGTGGTTGCGCAACCGCCGCAGGCGCGCGTCGAGCGACGGCTCGGTGGTCAGCACCATGCCGCCGTCGCCGTAGCCGCCCAAATTCTTCGTCGGAAAGAAGCTGAGACAGCCCATCGCGCCCATCGTGCCGGCCATGGCGCCGTCATACGACGCGCCGATCGCCTGCGCCATGTCCTCGACGACGGCCAGCCCTTCGCGGCGGGCCAGGGCCAAGAGCGGCTCCATGTCGGCGCAATGGCCGAACAGATGCACCGGCAATAGCGCGCGCGGCCGCGGCTGTTTCGCCGCGCGCAACCGTTGGATGCACGCGTCCACGCGCTCCGGATCCAGCGTCAACGTGACCGGATCGACGTCCGCGAAGACCGGCGTCGCCCCGACCAGCGCGATTGAGCTGGCCGTGGCAAAAAAGGTATAGGGCGTCGTGATGACGGCGTCGCCGGGGCCGATGCCCAGCGCGCGCAAGGCCAGAATGAGCGCATCGGTGCCCGACGCCACGCCCACGCCGGTCAACGGCGGCGGACCGGACGGGCTCCCAGACGGCTCCAATGATCGGGTGAGAATCCATTTGGCCACGGCCTGCTCGCAGGCCTCCACGGTCGGCCCGAGGATGAAGTGCTGTTCGGCAAGCACCCGGTCCACGGCCGCGCCGATGGCCGGTTTCATCCGCTGATATTCCGCTTTGAGATCGATCATCGGAACCTTCATCGATTGCGTCACGGTGCCGCCACCCCCTTGGCCTGCAACAATTCCAGATACAGCGCTTCTTGCTGGCGCACCATGCGGTCGATGTCGAATTCGCCGGGCAGGGCGCGGGCCGCCTCTCCCATCCGATGGCGGAGCGCCGGCGCGCGCAACAACTCGACGACCCGCCGGGCGATCCGATCCACGTCCCCGGCGGAAATCAGATAGCCATTCACGCCGTCCTGAACCACGTCGCCCACCCCATCGACAGCCGTGGCGACAACCGGCAGTCCGGCCAACATCGCCTCCAGGATCGAGCGCGGCAATCCTTCCCACCGGGAGGTCAGCAGAAAGAGATCGGCCGCCTGCAGCAGCTCCGGCACGTCCCGTCGCCATCCCAGCAGCGCGACGCGGTCCCGAAGCCGCGCCGCGTCGATCTGCGCCTCCATCGCCGGACGCAGCTCGCCGTCGCCGATGACGACGAAACGCACGTCGGGCATCTCCTGCGCCACGCGCTGCGCCACGGCGACGAGGTCGAGCGGTGCTTTCTGCGGCTTCAAACAGGCCACCGTCACCACCACGAGCGCCCCCGGCCCGAGGCCCAGCGTTTTGCGCATCGCCGCCTTTTCGGAAGCGCCGGCTGTCCGGAAGGACGAAAACTCAATGCCGCTCCGGATCAATCGGCTCTGCGGCCGGGAAGGGCGTTTCCCCTCGCCCCTGCCAAAAAGACCGAGTCGCTCGCCGAGCCGTTGGTTGGCTTCGGAGACGACGATCGCCGCATCCGCGACCTGTGCCGTCAACCGTTCGAGCCAGATCAGGAAGCGGCGCAGCCACCAAGGCTGCTCGTCATTGAACCCAAAGCCGTGATCGGTGTGAACGATCGCCGTCGCCCCGGCCATGGCCGCCGCCCACCGCCCCAGAATGCCGGCTTTCGAGCTGTGCGTGTGGACGATCATGACCGGTCCGGCCTCTTCTCGGATCCGCCATAGCCGGCGGCGCAATGCTATCCACGCCAGGAGATCGCGCCACGGCCGGATCTCCCGGATCAGCGACGGCACCCAGGAGAGCCTCACCCCGTCAAGCCGTCGCGCCTCCTCATCGAGCAACCCGCCGCAGCCGGCGATCAAATAGGGCGCGAACCGCCGCCGGTCCAGATGGCTCACGGTATAGAGCGTATTTTGCTGGGCGCCGCCCAGCTCCAATTTCGTGATGATGTGCACGACGGGAATCGGAGGGGTCCCGGCGGCGGATTGATCCTTCCGGTCCGTCGACGGCGCGGCCAGCATCGTCTTCATCGCGCGCGCACGCGCGCCGGACGCCGACGACCTTTCCGGCTGGAGGCCGTTACTTCGGCGGCGCATCGCCCCTGCCAGACGGCATCCTCCATGGAGGAATGCTCCCAGGCGCCGTAGCGGCCGATCGACCAGACGCCGAGCCGGCGCAGCGCCCGCACAACGTTTGGCAACACCCGCTGACGCGAATGGTCAAAGATCACATAGGCGTAGGGAATCTCCACCACTTCCTGCAGCGACAGCCGGTCATCGGCCCGAAGCAGCTTGGCCGAGCGCAATCCCTCCACGGCGGAGCCGATCGCCCGCTGCGGATCCGGCGCCTGTCCCGGCCGATGGGAGCACTCGACCGAGAGGAGACTGTGGCCGGGCGGCGCGGCCGCTTCCGAGAGATTGGACGGGAAACCGACGCGATAGAACGGAAATCGGGATTCGGGAAAATAGATCCAGTGATACGGTGACAGCCCCTGGCGCGCCACGCCGAGATTGACGTTGGTCACCGATACGTAGCGCAGTCGGCCGACCGACCGCCGGACGGCCGGCGGCAGGCCGACTGACCGCCGGACCAGCTCGGGCAGGGGTATCGTCGAGATCAGCCGACGGTAGCGGACGCGCCGGCCGTTCGCAAACTCCGCCACCCGCCGGCCCAGATCGATCCGGGTGGCCGCGTGATTCAGGTACAGCCCGTTGATCCGGCGGGCAAACGCCTCCGGATAGCGCTGAATGCCGCCTTCCTTCGGGTAAAAGAACGACGGGTTGTAACCCATGTTCCGGTTCGTCACGCCCAGCGCGCCTTGCACCACCTCTTCCAGCGTCGGCACCGGAATCAGCCAGCCGCCGCCCCAATCGCAGCTCAATTCGGCCAGCGGCCGCAGCCAGAGCTTTTCGTTGAACGGAATCATGAAATGATCCGCAATCCCGCGGCCGAACGTCGTCTCGACCCAGCCTTGAAAATTCTTGGCGGCGGGTCCCCGCTTGCGCCGGCCCCACGCCTCGATGAAGCCGAGCAAACACTCCTTCACCACCTCGACGGGCAGGCCGAAGGTGTTCGCCTGGAACGGATAATCGGTATAGACGCCGTGCGAGTAGATGGCCGCGCGCCGCCGGTGGGCGACCAGCGACCCGCCGGCCTGGCCGATCAGGCGCTCCGCCAGCGCCTTGATCTCCGGCCGGCGAAAATGCATGAGGTGGCCCGTGCAATCGAAGGTGAAGCCGGCGCGCTGGAAACTGCGGCAGAGCCCGCCGGCGGCGCCGTCCCGTTCATACAGGCCGAACGACGCGCCCGCCTCCTGCAAATGATAGGCGGCGCTCAACCCGGCCAGGCCGGCGCCGAGGATCAGGACGTCGTGAAATTCATCGCCCGGCATGGGCGCGGTCATGACCAGCGCCTTCGTTGGGTCATATCGACGCCCTTCAACCAGACGCCCGCGGCCAGCAGCAGAGAGAGCGCCAGCGCGATGACAAACAATGCCGGGGCGATCGGCAGCCAGATGATCCATAATCCCGCCAACCCGAGCAGCAATGCCGCCGCGGCGCTGAGCGCCGCGACCTGGGGCGGCGTGAGCGCCCATTGCCTGAGCCGCAGCGCGAAATGGTCCGGGCTGCCCAGGAACACCGGGATGCCCCTGACATAGCGGATGGTCATCACGAAGAGGGTGTCGAAGATCGCCACGCCCAAGATCAACACCGGGGCGAACAGCCCGGCCAGACTCTGTTGCGTATACTGGAGCGTCATGGCCACCGCGCCAAGAAGAAATCCGACGAACATGCTCCCGGCGTCGCCCATGTAGATTTTCGCCGGATGCCA
>JBFMAJ010000149.1:0-5199 GCA_040755775.1 Nitrospirota bacterium | reverse complement strand
TGATCCCGATCTGCCCCACGGCTAACCCGGCGGCCAGTGCATGGCCCGGCCGCCGAGCAGATGCAGGTGCAGATGAGGCACCGTCTGCCCGCCGTCGTCGCCGTTATTGATGACCACGCGGTAGCCGCCCTGGGCCACGCCGGCCCGCTCGGCCATCGACCGGGCCGTGAGCAGCAGATGGCCGAGCAGCGGCCGCCCCGCCTCGCTCAGATCATGCAACCGCTCCAGATGTTGCTTGGGAAAGATCAGCCAGTGGGTGGGCGCCTGCGGATTGATGTCCTGAATCACCACGCACTGCTCGTCTTCATGCACGAGCTGGCTCGGCACCTCCTTGCGCGCAATCCGGCAAAAAATGCAGTGCTGGCTCATGTCGATCGCCTCCGGGGCTTCCCTCCAAGGGCGCGGCGGGCGCGCGGCGGCTTGCCGAACCGGCGCGCCAATTCCTCATAGATCCGCCGCGGCGAAATATTATGGTAGCCCAGCACGACCAGCGTGTGGAACCAGACGTCGGCCATCTCTTCAATGATGCGATCCGCCTTGCCGTTCTTGGAGGCGATCATCAGCTCGCCCGCCTCTTCGCCGATCTTTTTCAACATCCGATCCTTGCCGCCGGCCAGCAGCCCGCTCACGTAGGAGCCGTGCTTGGGCCTCCGCTTGCGGTCGATGATCACCTCCCAGACGCGGTCGAGGATGGCGGTCCAGGGCCCGATGTCCTGAGGAGCCCGGCGCCCCGCCACCGCGAGAGGGTAAAAGAAGCAGGAGTAGCGGCCGGTATGGCAGGCGCCGTCGGTCTGCTCGACCTGCAACAGCAGCGTGTCGCGGTCGCAATCGAGCGCGGCCGCCACGACGCGCTGCGTGTGGCCCGACTGCGCGCCTTTGCGCCAGAGCTGCCGGCGCGAGCGGCTCCAGAAATAACTGTCGCCGCTGCGCAGCGTGCGCGCCAGGGCGTCGTCGTTCATGTAGGCCAGCATCAGGACGGCGCCGGTGCGCGCGTCCTGCACGATCGCCGGGACCAGCCCCTGTGCGTCGCGCTTGATCCGGCTCACGCGGGGCACGCCGCCTCCTCCCGCACGGCCACGCCGCGTTCGCCCAGGTAGCGCTTCGCCTGCGGAATCGTGAAGGTCCGGTAATGGAAAATCGAGGCGGCCAGCACCGCGTCGGCCTCGCCCTCGGTCAATGCCTCATAGAGATGCTCCAGCCGGCCCGCGCCGCCCGAGGCGATCACGGGAATCGGCACGGCCCGCGACACGGCGCGCGTCAGGGCCAGATCGTAGCCCGCCTGGGTGCCGTCGCAGTCCATGCTGGTCAGCAGCAGTTCGCCCGCGCCGGCCTCGGCGACACGGCGGGCCCACTCGACGGCGTCCAGGCCCGACGGCGTCCGGCCGCCGTGCGTGAAGACGCCCCAGCGGTTCTCGCCCGTTCGCTTGGCGTCGATCGCCACCACGATGCACTGGCTGCCGAAGACCCGCGCGGCCTCCTCCACCAGCGCGGGCCGCTGGACGGCCGCCGTGTTGATCGACACCTTGTCCGCGCCCGCCAGCAGCAATTGACGGACGTCGTCCACCGAGCGGACGCCCCCGCCCACGGTCAGCGGCATGAAGAGCTGCTCGGCTGTTCTGCGCACCACGTCCAGCAGCGTCCCCCGCCGCTCCACGGAGGCGGTGATGTCGAGAAAGCAGAGCTCGTCGGCGCCTTCCTGATCATACCGGCGCGCCACCTCCACCGGATCGCCGGCGTCGCGCAGATCGACGAAGCCGACCCCTTTCACGATCCGGCCGTCCTTCACGTCCAGGCAGGGGATAATACGTTTCGCGAGCATTAGGCCCCCGCCGCTTGCAGCGCCGATTTCAAATCGATCGCGCCGGTGTAGAGCGCCTTGCCGATGATCGCGCCGTTGACGCGCGGGCAGGCCCTCAGCGCGGCAAGATCGTCGAGGGACGTCACCCCGCCGGCAATAATCACGGGCAGAGGCAGCGAATCGGTCAGCTCGCGAAGGTGGGCCCGGTCCACTCCTCCCAGCATGCCATCGCGCTGGATGTCGGTCAGGATCAACTGGGCGATGCCGACGCCGGCCAGCCACCGGGCCGCCTCATCGACGCGACGGCCGGTCGGCTGCGTCCAGCCGCCCACATAGAGCTCGGTGCCCCGCGCATCGAGGCTCACGACGATGCGGCCGGGAAAGCGGGCGATCGCGCGCTGCAAGATCTCCGGCTGCTGCAGCGCGGCGGTGCTCAGCACCACCCGCTCCGCGCCCCCGTCCAGGTAGCGGGCCACCTGCTCGAGCGTCCGGATGCCGCCGCCGATTTGAATGTGGGCGTCGACTGAACGCACGATGGCCTCGATCGCCTCCCGGTTGGCCGGCGCGCCGCCGACGGCGCCGTCCAGATCGACGACGTGCAGCCATTCGGCGCCCGCGTCGACCCAGCGGCGGGCCGCCGCGACGGGGTCCTTCTCATAGACGTCCGCCGCCGTCATTTCGCCCTGCCGCAGCCGCACGCATTGGCCGCCCTTCAGATCGACCGCGGGGAAGATGATCATCGTACGTCCGGGGGAGAGGCCGGCGAGTCCGCTTCGGGGCGAGGAAAGGTTTTGACCAGTTCTTGGACGGCATAGGCCGCCAACTCTTCGGCCGTGAGCCAGCGCGTCCCCCGCTTCAGATAGAGCGGCAGCGTTCTGAGCTCCTCGGTCAGCGACTGCTGCGCCTCATAGTAGCGGCCGTGCCAGATGGTCTGGCCGTCGCGGGCCCTGACCAGCCACAGCTCGATGCCAACAGTGGCGGGCCGCTCCACGCCGACGCGGCTGCCCTCCCGTTCGCGGTAGTCCGTGACCACGCCATGGAGAGCCGCCTCCGCCCCCACCGCGCGGGCCAGCTTCTGCAGCGCCTCGCTCGATGACGGCGGCTCGCCCGCGCGGGCCAGCTCCTGCTCCACCAGCGGCCGGGCGGCCGGCTCAAACGTGGTCTGTTGCTCAAGCGCTTGATAGAGCAGGTCGGTCACCGTCGCCTCCGCCCCCGGCGCAATCTGCCCGGTGCGGTACGACTCGGCGACCCCTGCCCGCTCGGCAGGCGGGCGGTTCGCTTCGGCGGCCGTGACGGGCAGCACCGCCACCGTCGACGCAGGCGGCAGCGCCGCGTCCGGCGCGCGTTCGCTGTGCAAATAGCGCGGCGCGCACGCGCAGAGGGCGGCCAGGGCTGCAAGCGCAACGATACTTTTCATTATTTCTGCGCCCCAAACGCGCGCAGCAGCGCCAGGCCCGCCGCCTGGCTTTTCTCCGGATGGAATTGGCAGGCGAAGAGATTCTCCTGCTGCACGCTGGAGACAAACTCGATGCCGTAGTCTGTCGTCGTGGCCACCACCGAGCGGTCTTCCGGGACGACATAGTAGGAGTGGACGAAGTAGAAATGGGCCGACTCGGGCACCGCGGCCAGCAACGGCAGCGGCCTGGCGCGCGCCAGCCGGTTCCACCCCATGTGGGGAATTTTTAATGAACCGGCCGGAAAGCGGACGACGCGCCCCTTCAGCACCGCCAGCCCCGGATGGGGGCCGAACTCCTCGCTTTCGGTAAAGAGCAGTTGCAATCCCAGGCAGACGCCCAAAAAGGGCTTGCCGGCGCGGATCGCCTGCTGGATCGGCCCGATCAGGCCGAACCGGTCAAGGTTGCGCATGCAATCGGGAAAGGCCCCCACGCCGGGCAGCACGACGTGCGAGGCGTCGGCGATGTCGGCCGGGGCGCGGGTCAGCCGGGCGGCATGGCCGACGCGCTCGAACGCCTTCTGCATGCTGCGCAGGTTGCCCATGCCGTAGTCGATGATTGAGATCATGGTTGGCTTGCTCTACGCCAATAGCCCTTTTGTCGACGCGATAGCCCGGCCTTCCCGGCGGACGGCCTGCGACAGCGCGCGGCCGAACGCCTTGAAGATCGCCTCCAGCAAGTGATGCGGATCGTCGCCGTAGGGCGCGTTGATGTGCAGCGTCAGGCCGCTCGTCGTCGTCAGCGACCGAAAAAAATGCTCGATCAGGCCCGTATCGAATTCCAGAATTTTTTTGCGCCGCGGCTCCGCCACGCGGTAGACCAGGTAGGGGCGCCCGCACACGTCCACCGTCGCCGTCGCCAGGGCGTCGTCCATGGGCACGGAGGAGAGCCCGAAGCGCGCGATTCCCCGTTTGTCGCCCACGCACCTGGCGATCGTCTCGCCGAGCACCAGCCCGATGTCTTCGACCGTATGATGATGATCGACGTGGGTGTCGCCCCGCGCCGTCAGCGTCAGATCGAAGCCGCCGTGCTTGGCAAAGGCCCCCAGCATGTGATCCAGAAAGGGCAGGGTCGTCGCCACGCGGCCGCGCCCTGCTCCGTCCAGTCTGAGCGTCGCCGAGATCTGCGTTTCCCTGGTCTCCCGGTTCACGCTCGCCGTCCGCCCCCCGCCGCCGATCCTTTTCGTCGAAGTCCGGCGGGCCGATCGCCTGATCGCCACGCCGTCAGCTCCGCAGGCGCAGCTCGACCGCCCGCGCGTGCGCGTCGAGCCCCTCGACGCCCGCGATTCGCACGATGTGGTCGCGCGCCCGGATCAGCTCCTCCTGCGAGTAGCCGACCAGGCTGGTGCACTTCACAAAATCGTTCACCGACAGGGGCGAGAAGAAACGGGCCGTGCCGCCGGTGGGCAGCACGTGGTTGGGGCCGGCGATATAATCGCCGACCGCTTCCGGCGTGAAGTGGCCGAGAAAGACGGCGCCGACGTGGTTGAGCCGGGGCACCAGCTCGAAGGGCTTCTTCACCGACAGGCCAAGGTGCTCGGGCGCGATCGCGTTGGCCACGACCGCGGCTTCTTCCAGGTCCTTGACCAGCACGGCCACGCCGTGCCGCTTGATCGCGGCCGAGGCGATGGCGCGCCGGCTCAGCGTCTTCAGCTGCTGGTTCAATTCCCGCTGCGTGCGGCGGATCACGTCGCGCATCGGCGTCACCAGGAAAAGCCAGGCCTCTTGGTCGTGCTCGGCCTGCGCCAGCAGGTCGGCGGCGATGAAGGCCGGATTCGCCGTCTGGTCGGCGATGATGAGCACTTCGCTGGGGCCCGCCACCATGTCGATGTCGACCGTCCCGTAAACGAGCTGCTTGGCCGCGGCCACGTAGCGGTTGCCCGGCCCGACGATTTTATCCACCCGGGGGATCGTCTTGGTGCCGTAGGCCAGCGCGCCGATCGCCTGG
>JBFMAJ010000148.1:0-5251 GCA_040755775.1 Nitrospirota bacterium | reverse complement strand
GGCATGATCGGCTTCATCGGCATGATGGTGCCCCATCTGCTGCGGCTGCTCATCGGACCCGATCACCGGCTTATTCTGCCGGACGCGGCGCTGGCCGGCGGCCTCTTCCTGGTCCTGGCCGATCTGCTGGCGCGCGCGCTGCTGTCGCCGGCCGAACTGCCCGTGGGCGTCATTACGGCGCTCTGCGGCGGGCCCTTTTTTCTCTACATCCTGTGGCGGCGGCGCCACGGCATTGTCCTTGGCGAGGGGCGATGATGACGATGCCGGTGTTTGAATTGACCGGCGCCGGCTGCTCCTATCCGGGCAGCGGGCTCTGGGCCGTGCGACATTTGTCGCTCACCGTGCAGCCCGGCGAGTTTCTCGGCGTGATCGGACCAAACGGCTCGGGCAAGAGCACGCTGCTCAAGCTGCTCTCGGGGTTTCTCCGGCCCCATGAGGGCGCGGTCGGTTTCGAGGGACGGCCGATCGGCGGCTATTCGGCCAGATCGCTGGCCCGCCGGATCGCCGTCGTGCCCCAATTGGGGCAGTTTGCCTTCCCCTTCACCGTGGAAGAGGTGGTCGCCATGGGGCGGGCGCCCCATCAGGCCGCCCTGGCGCCCTGGTCGGCCCCGGCGCCCGAGGATCGCGCCGCGATCGAGGAGGCGATGGCGCAATTGGAGCTGGAGAGGCTCCGGGACCGCTCGGTGCTTGAGCTGTCGGGAGGCGAGCGCCAGAAGGTGCTGGTGGCGCGGGCCCTGGCCCAGCGGACGAGCGTGCTGTTGCTCGATGAGCCGACGGCGTCGCTGGACCTGCACCACCAGTTGGCCGTCTACCGGCTGCTGCGCGCGCTCAACACCAATCAGCGCATGACGGTGGTGGCCGTCTCGCACGATCTGAATCTGGCCGCCCTGTTCAGCCACCGCCTGGCGCTGCTGGAGGGCGGCGCCGTCCGGCGCGTGGGGCCACCGGCCGAGGTGCTCACACAGGCGGAGCTGGACGCGCTCTACGGCCAGGCGGTGGTCGTGGACCGCCATCCCCTGGCGGCCGTGCCAAGAGTCACAGTGAGACCATGAGGATGCCGTGGGCATGGCTGGGCTCTCTGGTGCTGCACCTGGCGCTTGCTGGCGGGCTGCTGTGGGCTGCGAGCACACGGGTCGCCGAGCGTGCATTGGCGCCGGGCTTCCTGATGGTCGAGTTGGTGGCCGAAGCGGTCGCGCCGACGCCGTCATCGTTCCACCAGCGGCCACGCCAACACGTTGCTGCGCCGGTTGCGCGACCGGTTGAGACCGCTCCTGGACCATCGGTTGAACCCATCGCTCAGGCAGAATTCATCGATGAGGTTGCCAATACCGCAGCGGCGGCGGTTCCAACTGAAGCGCCGGCCATCGAGCCCATGGCAATGACGGGGGATGATGCGCCGGCGGAGACGGCCCATGACGCGTGGACCGATTTTTACGCCGCAGTGCGGGCGGCCATTGAACGGGCCAAACGCTATCCGTCCAGCGCCCGCCGGGCCGGCCAGGAGGATCGAGTGACCGTGAGTTTTCTGGTGCGGCCCGACGGACGCGCGGACGAGCTAACCGTCGTGGAGGCGTCGCACTATCCCATTTTGACCCGGGCCGCGCTGGAGACCGTTCAACGGGTGGCCCGCTTTCCCCAGCCGCCGCCGTCGGCCGACCGTGCCGCGCGGGTGATCGTGCCCATGGTGTTTTCTTTGCGGAACCAGGAGAACTGACGCGCATGAAGCGACCACACTACAGCCTTTCCGTGTACGTTCTGATACTTTGCGGTGCCGCCGTCCCCGGCGTCGCGCTGGCGATCGACGACGAGGGGGCGACGGTCCCCCCCGTGCTGATCTCGGAAACGAGGACCGAGCAGCCGGTTGAGTCGGCCACCGGCTCGGTCACGGTGATCACGGCCAAGCAGATTCACGAACGGCAGTTGGCCACCGTGGCCGAGGCGCTGCGCCACGTGGCGGGCGTCGACGTGCGAAGCACGGGCGGCCCCGGCGCCCAGAGCTCGGTTTTTATCCGCGGCGCCAACTCGCAACACACGCTGGTCATGATCGATGGCGTGCAGGTCAATCACCCCTCGATCGGCGGCTTTGATTTTGCCGATCTGACGACGGACAACATCGAGCGGATTGAAATCGTTCGTGGGCCGCAAAGCACGCTCTACGGCTCCGACGCGATCGGCGGGGTGATCAACATTATCACCAAGCGTGGTGACGGCGAGCCGACGGCGAGCGTCATGTTTGAAGGCGGGCGGTATGATACCGCGCGGGAAGCGGCAAGCATCGGGGGGCAATCGGGCGGCATCGATGTCAGCGCGAGCCTTTCGCATCTGCGCACCGCGGGATTTTCTCACGCGGCGGGCCCGGGCGAGCCGGACGGCTACTTGAACACGACCGTGTCAACCAAACTCGGCATGAGCGCGTTGGGCGACGGTCGGGCGGAATTGATCGCCCGCTATGCGGCGGCCCAGCGGGAATTGGACGGTTTCGGCCCGGTCGATGATCCCCTGGCGGCGGCGCGCTCGCAGCAACTGGTCGTGGCCGCGAGCCTGCAGAAACCGATCACAACAGTCTGGGATCAGCGGTTCGCCGTATCCGTCAACACGGACCGCTACATGCACAATCAGTTTGGGGAATTCAGCGCCCGCGGCTATCGCGCCGATTGGCAGCACAACGTGGCGGCGGCCGAGCCGCTGCTGCTGACGATCGGCTCCGAGTACGAAGGGCTGATGGGCCAGAACAGCGGCGATTCCAATGACCATACCATGATCACGTATGCCGTCTATGCGCAGGCGCAGGTGACGCTGCCGCAGGGGTGGTCGCTGGTGACCGGCGTGCGCCGGGACGCCAACAACCGGTTCGGCACGGCCTTCACCTACAAGACGTCGATCGCCTATCTGCTTGCACCCACGCAGACGAAAGTGCGAGCCAGTCTGGGCACCGGTTTCCGCGGCCCGACCTTTCAGGATCTGTTCTTCCCGGGCTTCAGCAACCCGACGCTCACCTCGGAATCAAGCCAGACGGTGGAGGCCGGGATCGATCAATGGCTCTGGGAAAACAAGGTGCTGGTCAGCGTGACCCACTTTCGCACGCTCTTTGACGATCTCATCGCGCTCACCTTCGATCCGCTGGAGTGCCCGCCCGGCAATCCGTTCGGCTGCCCGATCAACGTCGGCGTCGCACGGTCGGTGGGTCAGGAGGTGCTGCTCACGATTGCGCCGATCGACCAGGTAACCGTTACTTCCAGCTACACGCACACGACGGCCAAGGAGACGGCGACCGATACGCTGCTGGTGCGCCGGCCGCGCAGCAAAGCCTCGTTCGGCATCACCATCAAGCCGATCCCGCCGCTGGTGCTGACCGCCGACGTCGATTTCGTAGGGCGGCGGCTGGACGCCGGGGGAATGCTGCGCTCCTACTGGTTGGCGCGAACGACGGCCAGTTACGCCGTGGCGCGCGGTATTCAATTGTTCGGTCGCATTGAGAATGCACTGGATCGGGATTATCAGGAGATCTCGGGCTTTGCGACCGCGGGCCTTTCCCTGTACGCCGGCGTGCGCGGCACATTCAACTGAGGAGGGTCCGACCATGCCATCGATGCGCCAACAGAACGATCGGCGGCGTCCCTCGGCCGGAGCGGCCGGCCGGGCGCGGGGGCTGGCCGTCTTCGGCACCGGCTCGGACGTTGGAAAAAGCGTGATCGCGGCCGGCCTCTGCCGGCTGTTGCGCCGGTCGGATGTCCGGGTCGCGCCGTTTAAAGGCCAGAACATGTCGCTCAATGCCGCGGTGACGCCGGAGGGGGGCGAGATCGGCCGGGCCCAGGCCGTGCAGGCGGAGGCTTGCGGCGTGCCGCCGCACGTCGACATGAATCCGCTCCTGCTCAAGCCCGAATCGGAGAGCCGGTCGCAGGTGATCGTGCACGGGCGCGTTCGGGGATCCTATGCGGCGGCCGACTATTTTCGGCTCCATGACGACTGGTTCGCGGCGGTCCGGTCGAGCTATGACCGGCTGGCCCGCTCGCACGAAGTCATCGTCATCGAAGGCGCGGGCAGCGCCGCCGAGATCAATCTGCGGAAATGGGACCTGGCCAATTGGCCGGTCGCCGAGCTGGCCGATGCGCGCGTGCTGCTGGTGGCCGATATCGACCGGGGCGGCGTCTTCGCCCAGGTGATTGGCACGCTCATGCTGTTGCGGCGGGACGAGCGCCGGCGCGTGGCGGGGATCGTGATCAATAAATTCCGCGGCGACCCCGCGCTGTTTCAGGATGGCGCGACCTGGCTGCAGTCGCGCACCGGCCTGCCTGTATCCGTCGTGCCGTGGCTGGGCGAGCTGGAGCTGGATCAGGAGGACAACGTGGCGTGGGAACGGCGGCGCGCCGTCGACTTTGCCCGGGAGACGGTGAATATTGCGGTGCTCCTCCTGCCGCATCTGAGCAACTTCACCGATTACAGCGCGCTGGGCGCGGAATCCGACGTCGCGCTCAAATATGCGGCTTCCCCCGGCGATCTGGAGGGCGCGGACGTCGTCATTCTGCCGGGGAGTAAACGGACGATTGCCGATCTGGAGTACGTGCGGGCGGCTGGGTTTGTTCAGCCGCTTGAGCGGCACTTCGAGCGATGCGGTGAAATCGTCGGCCTCTGCGGCGGCTATCAGATGCTCGGGCGGGAAATTCGCGATCCGCATGGGGTGGAGGGAGGCGCCTCGTCGGCTTCGATCAGCGCGCCGGGGCTCGGCCTGCTCGATGCGGTCACCGAGCTGCAGCCGGAGAAGCGAACGGCCCTGGTTGAAGCGCAACCGCTGCACCTGGGGCCGGCGGTCACGGGCGCGGTGGGCGGCTATGAAATCCACATGGGCAGCACCCGGCGCCTGGGCGCGTCGCCCTGCTTTCACGTGACCCGCCGCCTGGAGGATGGGAACGCGGTCGCGCCGTCTGGAGAAGCCGGCTACGACGGCGCGGCCCACCCCAAGGGGTTCGTCTGGGGGACATATATCCATGGTCTGTTTGACCGGCCGGCGTTTCGGCGCCAGTGGCTGAACCGGCTGCGCGCCCGCAAGGGCTTGCCGCCCCTGGAGGCGGCCGTGTCGGAGGCGGTCTCGGCGCGTCGCGCCTCGGCGATCGACCGATGGGCCGATCATCTGGATCGCCATCTGGATGACGCGGTGATTTCGGCCGCGCTGCGACCGTAACCGGGGGGGGCTTGCCCGGTTGCTTGACCCTCCACGCCATCGTCGCTATAATTAACAGCGCGGACGGGCATT
>JBFMAJ010000147.1:0-5252 GCA_040755775.1 Nitrospirota bacterium | reverse complement strand
GCCTGCCGCAGTTGTTCCGCCAACAGGCAGGCCCGGGGCTTGTCCGTCTCCGGGAGCAGGACGATGAACTCCTCGCCCCCGTAACGGGCGGCGAGATCGGTCGCCCGCAGTTCGGTTCGGAACAGCCGGGCCATCCGGCGCAGCACGTCGTCCCCTTTGCGGTGGCCCCGCTCGTCGTTGTAGCGCTTGAAATAATCCAGATCGATGAACAGCAACGAGAGGGGATGGCGGTACCGGCGGGCGCGCGTCACCTCCCGCCTCAGATGCGAGATCAGCGAGCGGCGGTTGTACAAGCCGGTCAGGCCGTCGGTCAGGGCCAGCCGGCGCAGGTATTGCTCTTCGCGGTATTTGTCGGTGATGTCGCGAATGACCATCAGGAAGACGCGGCGCCCTTCCGGCTCCAGCCGCATCGGCGTGAAGCTGGCCGAGACGGGAATCGCCCGCCCCGAGGCGGTGTTGAGCAGCAATTCTTCGTGGGGCGTCGTGATTTCCGAGTCGAGCGCATCGCCGCCGGGACAGCCCCGGTCGCACAGCAGCTCCCCTTCCACGTTTTTGCACGCCAGAATCGTGCGGCAACCGGCCCGGCCGACCACGTCCGCGGCCGCAAAGCCGGTCAATCGCTCCAGCGCCGGGTTCATCGCGATGATCGTGCGGAATTCGTCGATCACGGCGATGCCGTCGCTGGCCTGCTCAAAAATCGCCCGCAGCGCCGTCGCCGTGACCGGTTGAATCGTTTCAGGCCCCTGTTGCGGGCTGCCGGTGGTTGTCGGCTTCACGGAAAACCTCACGAAGGACGCAAAATGCAAAAGTCGTGCAAGATTATGGCGGGGAAAGAACGAAAAATAAACTGCTGAGAAATCAATAAGATTATACCGCACGAGCCGGTCAACCTACCACAACGGCAGGAAGAGTTGAGGCATTCTGCCACAAAGAATGGCGCTCGTTGGGGTAAAATGACCGCCGCCCGCCGAAGATCGGGCTTGGGCGGGGCCGAAAGACGGGTGTTACTGCGGCCTGTTCGTGGCCGCGTAGGCTTCTTCTTCCAGCCGGATCTGGCTCAACTCCCTGACCAGATTCGCCGTCCACCGATAGACGTTGTGGGTCTTCAGCGCCTCGCGCAACCGCCGCATGCGCTCCTGCTGCTTGCGGGGCTCCATTTCCAGCGCGTACCGGATCGCGTCCGCGATCTGCTCCGTGTCGTAGGGATTGATCAGCAGCGCGTCGCGCAGCTCCCTGGAGGCGCCCGTGAACTGGCTGAGTATCAGGGCGCCCTGCTCATCGGTGCGGGCGGCGACGAACTCCTTCGCCACCAGGTTCATGCCATCATGCAGCGACGTCACCAGACAGACGTCGGCGGCCTTGTAGAACGACCGGATCTCTCCATGGCTGTGATGCTTCTTTAAAAACACGATGGGCATCCAGTCCTTCGTCTTGAAGCGCCAATTGATCCGATCGACCACGGCCTCGACCTCCCCGACGAGGTCGTGGTACCGCTTGATCAGCGTCCGGCTCGGGCTGCCCAGCTCAAAAAAGGTAAATTGGCCCTGGTACTGGGGATATTTTTCCAAAAAGCGCTCGATGCCCAGAAAGCGCTCGATGATGCCTTTCGTATAATCGATCCGGTCGACGCCGACGCCCACGAATCGCGCCGTCACCCCGCAGTCCTTCAGCAGCGCCGCGCGGGAGGCCTCGCCGTCCGGCGGGCTCGCGGACGGCTCATGAAGGCCGATGCTGATCGGGAACGGCTTGACCCAACTGGTGTGCCCTTCCCGGTCCACGGTGAACCGCTCCCAGTCCACGCGGGATTCCAGCGTGCGGTCCACGGTTTCGAGAAAATTATTGCAATGGAACTGGATGTGGAAGCCGATCAGGTCGGCGCCGAGAATGCCCTGCAGCAGCTCCCGCTGCCAGGGACAGATGCCGAACGATTCGGGATTGGGCCAGGGAATGTGCCAGAAGATGGCCACCCTGGCGTCCGGCCGTTTTTCCTTGATGAGCCGGGGAAGCAGGGCGAAATGATAATCCTGAATCAGCACGCACGGCTCCGTCGTGCCTTCCAGCTCTTCGCATACCACGTCGGCAAATTTGCGATTGACGCTCTCATACTGCGCCCAGTCGTCCGCCCGGAACGTGGGGCGGGTATGCGCGATGTGGCATAAGGGCCACAACCCCTCATTGGCGAACCCATAGTAGTAACCGTTTTCCTCTTGCTTGGTCAGCCAGACGCGCCGGAGCGTATAGCGTGGATCTTCGGGCGGCACCCGCAACCGGCCCTGCAGATCGGTCATCTCCATGTCGGCGTCGCCGCTCCCGTGCGCGATCCAGGTGCCGTCGCATGCCCGCAGCACCGGCTCGAGCGCGGTCACCAGGCCGCTGGCCGGCACGATCGTGTCGATCCGGCTCCCCTTTCGGACATGCATGTAGGGCTCCCGGTTGGAGACGACGAACAACGGCCGGCCATCGAGCCTCGCGCGTAGATGTTCTTTGAGGCGCTCCGGCGTCCAGACCGATTCGGCCGCCTCCCGAAGACGGGCTTCCTCTTCCGCGGCTTCCCGGGCCATCTGAAGATTCTTGGCCATCACGGTGATCTCTCGCGTCAACGGGGCGAAGAGATCGGCCTTGAGAAAGGCAAAGGGCTCGCTGGCCTCACCCATCCGCAACTTCTTCATCCAGTCGGCGGCTTTGGCGATCGGCCCGACGATGCTCCAGCGGATGATCAGCAGCGCCGCGATGGAAATCAACGAGGCCTGCAGCAGCAGCCGCAGAAAATTATGCCGCCACATTTCGGACAGGCGGGCGCCGATATAATCGGCATCGTGCACGATGACCAGCGCGCCGGTCAGTTGCCCGTCTTGCTGCAAGGGCACGCCGTATAGATGGACCTTCTTATCGTCAAAAACATCAAAACCGCCCTTCCGCGCCTGTTCGAACACGCCGGCCACCGCATCCGGGGGATGCGCCAGCCGGCCCGCGAGGCTCGGGGTGATGGCCAGCGGCTGCCCTTGGGCGTCATAAATCGCCAGGCCCGAGAGCCGCTCCCGGTTCCCGAATTTATCGACGATCTTTTGCAGGCGGGCGGAGGAGCCCTTTCCCATCAATGGTTCGACGGTCTCCTGAAGACTTTCGGCGAGAATGGCCGACCGCCGCTCCAATTCGTCGCTCAAACGCGCCTTTTCCTGGCGCGTCTGGACGAAGGAAAAAATGGTGACGACCACCGTAACGATCACCACCAATGAAACGATCAGTCTGAACGTAATACGCATGAGCGGAGCCGGGGAAAAGCGGGACTGCCTGCAAATTTCGACTATCTTAGCCAACGCCCGGCGGGCGTGTCAATGCATTTGTGCGTCAGTCCAGGCTGGCGCGGCCGTGTGGGCCGGTCAGATCCTGCAAGGGGCCGAGAGGGACGATTCGGGTCGGATTGATTTCTTCGTGGGTCATATAGTAATGGCGCTTGATGTGATCGAAGTTCACCGTCTCGGCGATGCCGTCGTGCTGGTAGAGATCCTTCAGGTAGCCGGACACATGGGGATAATCGACGATGCGCCGGAGATTGCACTTGAAGTGGCCGTAATAGACGGCATCGAAGCGGATGAGCGTCACGAACAGCCGCCAGTCCGTTTCCACCGGCCGCGGCCCGAACAGATAGCGCCGGCCCGACAGCCGCGCCTCCAGCATGTCGAGGGTCTCGAAGAGACGCCGGGCCGCGCGTTCGTAGGCCGCCTGCGTGGTGGCGAAACCGGCCCGGTAAACGCCGTCGTTCACGCGTTCATAGATCACGCCATTCAGCCGGTCGATCTCGTCGCGCAGCGGTTCCGGATAGAGATCGAGCCGGCTGCCCGTGAAGCGATCGAAGGCCGAGTTGAACATCCGCATAAGGTCGTCGTCGGAATTGCTGACGATCCGCTTGGTCTGGGTGTCCCACAGCACCGGCACCGTGACGCGGCCCCGATAGGCCGGATCGGTGGCCCGGTAGGCTTCGCCCAGAAACCGGAAGCCGTTCACCGGATCGGCGGAATGGCCCGGACCTTCACGAAACGCCCATCCCCGTTCGTCGCGGATCGGATCCACAACGGTCATTCCGATCACGTCTTCCAGTCGTTTGAGCTTCCGTACGATGACGGTGCGGTGCGCCCATGGGCAGGCCCAGGAGACATAGAGATGGTAGCGCCCCGCCGCGGCGGGAAATCCGGAGGAACCGTCCAGCGTGACCCACTTCCGGAATTGGTCCTCCTGCCGGCAAAATTCGCCCTGCTCGGTCTGCTCCCGGGGAAATTGCGGTCTGGCGGCGGCCATTGGTTGCCGTTCACATCCGGACAATGACCGGCAGAGTGTATCACAAAAGGCGCACCGCCGCTATTTTCGCACGTGGAAATCCATGACCAAGTTATTATCCTCATCGATTTCCATCACCACGTCCGTCCCCGGCTCGATGGACAACATTTTGACGCTGGCCGGCATTTTCAGGTGATAGGTCTGCGTGGTGCCGTCCGGAAGCTTCAGCGTCACGCTCCGCTCGGCCGGATCCGGGCAGTTTCTGCCGAGATCGGCCGGCGCTCTCACACCGACGCAGGCCCTGAGCACCCGGCCGGCCACCGTCTGATGGGGCGGCGTCGATTCCCCCAGCCGGTCGACGTGGATGATCATGTTGTTCTCATCGAGTTCCAAGACCAACCGGTCGCCGAGTTTGATTTCGGCGACGTTTTCGGTCTGCTCCAACTGCTTGACGCTGAAATCCCGGACGGTGCCCTCCTCGGTTCTGATCGACAGCATCCCGTCCTTGAGGTTGGTCACCGTTCCGCTCAGCGTCCGGTGGGCTTCTTTTCGCAATGGATCGGAGACGGGCGCGCCCGACTCGCCCGCCGAGGCCAAGCACAGCAGGCTTGCCGCGGCCACGCCGGCCACCCACGGTTTTTTGATGCCCATCGCGAGACCCTCCTCCGCGTTCTATTCGGAGCAGAAGAACCCTATGATCATCATAAGGATTGCCGACTGCACAGTCACTCGGGTGAATTCCTGAAAGATCTATCGGGAAATTCCTGGCGAGTCCGCCCCCTCATTCGCGGGGAATTGCCAAAAAACTGGGCAGTTTGTTATAGTTCGTTTGTTTTTACCGCGTTGGGGGGCCCAGCCATTTTCCTCCTCTCTTCCCCGAGCCACGGTTCCGGCTCCTTCATGGCGTTTCCGATCGGGCGTCATTGAAAGGGATGCATGAACCGTCCCAATCACACGGACCTTCACGAGGCCGGACC
>JBFMAJ010000146.1:0-5280 GCA_040755775.1 Nitrospirota bacterium | reverse complement strand
GTGGGGCGAATCGTTTGTGCGGGCGCTTGACCTGCTCTTGGCCTGCCGTGGCCGGGTCGTCGTCACCGGCATGGGCAAATCGGGGATTATCGGCAAGAAAATCGCGGCGACGCTGGCCAGCACGGGCACGCCGGCCCTGTTTCTTCACGCCGCCGAGGGCACCCACGGCGATTTGGGCATGCTGAGCCGGCGCGACGTCGTGGTGGCGCTCTCCAACAGCGGCGAGACCGAGGAGCTGGTCAAAATTCTGCCGATGGTCAAGCGCCTCCAGGCGCCGCTCATCTGCCTGACGGGCAAGCCCGGCTCGACCCTCGCCAAATACAGCGATGTGGTCATCGACGTCTCCGTGCCCGAGGAAGCCGGGCCGCTGGACGTGGTGCCGACCTCCAGCACGACGGCCGCACTCGCCATGGGCGACGCGCTGGCCGTGGCGCTGATGGAGCGGCGCGGCTTCAAGGCGGAAGATTTCGCGCTGCTCCATCCGGGCGGCGCGCTGGGGCGGCGGCTGCTGCTGAAAGTGGAGGATGCGATGCACGTCGGCGAGGCGATTCCCCGGGTGCGGCCGCTCACGCCGATGAAAGAGGCGATCTTGGAGATGACCTCGAAAAAGCTTGGCATGACGACGGTCTGCGAGGCGGATGGCCGTTTGGCCGGGATCATCACGGACGGCGATTTGCGGCGGCTGCTGCAGCGCATGCCCGAGGGCGCCTTCGCCCTGACGGCCGGCGAGGTGATGACCAAGAATCCCAAAACGATCGGTCGGGAGGCGCTCGCCGCCAAGGCGGTGCAGGTGATGGAGGAATACGCCATCACCGCGCTGGCGGTCGTCAATCGCGCCCAGCAGGTGGAGGGCATCCTCCACCTCCACGATCTGCTCAAGCTCGGCGTCGTCTAGCCATCATGGCCGGCCGAAGCAGGCCCACGCGGCTGAGTCCCAAACAGTTGGCGGGACGCGCCCGGCGAATCCGCTTGTTGCTGCTCGACGTCGATGGCGTGCTGACCGACGGCCGCCTCTTCTATGACGAGCACGGGAACAGCATGAAGTCTTTTCACATCCATGACGGCCAAGGATTGGCCGCGCTCAGGAAGACGGGCGTGCTCATCGGCCTGATCAGCGGCCGCGCCTCCAAGGCGGTGGAAGTTCGGGCCGGCGAGCTCGGCATCACCATCGTGCACCAGGGCGTTGATGATAAACGCGCGGTCTATGAGCAACTTCTGGCAGCCCACCGGTTGTCGGACGAGCGGGTGGCCTACGTCGGCGACGATCTGCCCGACCTTCCGGTGCTGGCCCGCGCCGGCCTGGCCGTGGCCGTGGCGAATGCCCATGTTGACGTCCGGCGGGCCGCGCATTGGGTGACAAAACAGCCCGGAGGGGCAGGGGCCGTCCGGGAGGTGGCCGATTTGCTGCTGGCGGCCAAAACCGGGAAGCGATCGACATGATTACGCCACCGACACCGGTGCTGGCCAAGAATTACTCTATGAATCTGCCGAATTTACTGACGTTTCTTCGGCTCGGCTGCATTCCGATTCTCATCCTTATCTACTACCTGCCGCTTGTGATGCGGTTTCAGTTGGCGGCAGTTGTGTTTGTCGTGGCCGCGGCCACCGACTTCGTGGATGGCTATATTGCTCGACGCCGTGAGCAGATCACCAATCTGGGCAAATTACTGGATCCCGTGGCGGATAAACTGCTCATCTCCACCGGCCTGTTGCTGCTCGTAGAAGCCGGCCGGCTGTGGGCCTGGTTGGCGATTCTCATCATCGGCCGGGAAATTGCGGTGACCGGCCTGCGAGCCGTGGCCTCATCCAAGGGCATTGTGATGCAGGCCGAAGGGATGGGAAAGTTAAAGATGGCCTTTCAGGTTGTCGGAGTTACCCTGTTATTTCTGGCCGATCCGGCGGGGCAACGGTGGCTCTGGCAGCTTGGCCTCGTTGTTATTGCCATCGCTGCGATCCTTGCGCTCATTTCAGGCTGGCGCTATGCGCTCCGGGCGGGGCGACTCTTCAGCCTTGAATAAACCGGCATGATCGCCGCTGGGCTCTTGGCTGCTTTTCTCCTTGGCTCCATACCTTCCGGCGTGCTCGCCGTCAAATGGTTGGGCGGCATTGATCCCCGAAAAGCGGGCAGCGGCAACATCGGCTTTACCAACGTGCGGCGGGTCGCCTCCCGGACCGCCGCCGGATTGACGCTGGCAGGAGACGTGGGAAAGGGCGCGCTGGCCGTCTGGTTGATGCGGCAACTGGGCGGCGCGGGCATGGGCCTGGAGTTGGCCGCCGGCCTGGCCGCCGTGATGGGTCACATGTTTTCACCCTTTGTGCAGTTCAAGGGCGGCAAAGGCGTCGCCACGGCCCTGGGCGTGCTGGCCGTGGCCGCGCCCTGGGCCGGCCTGATCACGCTGGCGGTCTGGGCGGTGGTGCTGGTCAGTTCTTCTTACGTCTCGCTGGCGTCGATTGTGGCATCGGCCGCGATGCCGGTGACGTTGATGCTCTGGACGAGCGACAAAGTGGCGTTGGCCTCCGCCATCGCCATGGCGGGGTTGGTGATTGCGCGCCATCGAGACAACATCCAGCGGCTGCGGGCGGGAACGGAGCCTTCGGTCCGTGCGTCCCGAAGCCGTCAAATCTAGGCCACGCCTGATTTGACATAATAACCCTTATCCGACATTGTAAAAGGCTTTTGCTTTAAAACCGGCGGCCAACCGGAGTACAGTATCGACTATGCCCTTCAAGCGACTCATCCGAACCGCCAGAATCAGTTGGTCCGGCATGGCGACGGCTTTGCAGGAGATCGCCCTGCGCACCGATCGCACGGTGCAGTTTGCGAAACTCCGGTTGGACCAATGGGAAATCGCAAGAGATCTGACGCTCACCTACCGCAGCCTCGGCCGACGGCTGGCCGAGTTGGTCTCGCCTGAAGCCGCCGCGCCGGCGGTGGCGGAAGATCCGGAGCTTCAGCGGCTGCTGGGCGCCGTCACCCGGCTCAGGCTGCGCCTCGATGCCATGACGCAGCAAGTCGCGTCGCTGCATCTTGCCGAGCCGGAGCAAGCAGCCTTTTCCGTCCGGCGCCAGTTGCGCGCCGCCGGCCTGGTGGAGATGAGCGTCGCCATTCCCCGCCGCGCGCTGCACGGGGGCCGCCGGCTGGCCGAGCTGTCCACGCAGGGCGAGTGGATCGCCATCGCGGTGATCCGCCGCGGCGCGCCGTTTGTGCCCGACGGCTCCACCACGCTGCTGCCCGGCGATGAGCTGCTGCTCTTCGGCCCCGCGATCGCCTGCGAGCAGGCCAAGCTGATGCTGGAGCAACCGGAGCCGGCACCCGGCGCCCCGGTCCCCTGATTTCCACAAGAATTGTGAATTAGCTGTGATTAACCCTGTGAATTTCGCGGCGAGCCCTTGCCGGAGGCCGCATGGAGCAGAGTGCCGAACAATTAGGCAGGAAAACCCTTCACTTCTCCGGCGATTATCATCGATTCGTCTGTTCGGCGCGGCGGACGTTCCAGCCGTGTTTCGCCATGATCCAGGCGCCCCCGGCCGCGCCGATCGCATCCGCCACAAGATCTGCATAGGACATGTCGCGCGTCGGCACAAAATATTGGTGCAGCTCGTCGCTGATGCCGTAGGCCACGCTCAGGCCGATCGCCAGCAGCAGATTTCCGTAACGGCCGCCTGACGATCGCGACACTTGCAGCGCGTGATAGGCCAGCGCGCCGAAAAGACCGTACTCCATCGCGTGCAGGAGTTTGTCCAGGTGTGGGATGACGCCTTCGCCCCCGATCGGCTGCGCGGAGACATAAAAAATGCATCCGGCGTAGGCCGCCAGCAGTCCCCATGCGGCGGCCGGATGAAAAAGCCACCGGAACACGCTACCGCAGCTCGCCTTCGAGCCGGCCGGCGCGTGAGTGCCTGATCAAGGCGGGAACCAGCCGGCCGACGAGAGATTCTCCGGCGATCACATGGACCAGCTCGTTGGTCCTCGTCCGGCCGCAGAACCACTCGCCCCTTGAGGAATCCTGGGCGCGGCTTCGGCCTTCCAGCAGCAATTCCTGCGTCGTGCCGACCAGCGCCTCGTTTCTGGCGGCCACCAGCTCGCGTTGCAACGAGAACAGCCGTTGCAGACGCCGGGCCGCGGTCGCCTCGTCCACCCGGCCGTCCAGGCTCAGCGCGGCGGTATTGGGACGGGGCGAATACCTGAAGGCGAACAGCGCGGTGAAGGCGAATTCCCGGACGGCGTCGAGGGTCTGCTCAAAATCCTCCTCCGTTTCCCCCGGAAACCCGACGATGATGTCCGTCGTGAGCGCCAGCCCCGTGACGCGGGCCCGCAGCGCCCCGGCCCGCCGCCGGTAGTCGGCGCGGGTGTAGTCCCGGCGCATCCGATCCAGCACGCGGTCGGAGCCCGATTGCATGGGCAGATGAAGGTGCTCGCAGACGGCGGGCAATTCGGCCATCGCATCAATCATGGCGTCCGTCACGGCCATGGGATGGGAGGTGGTGAAGCGAATTCGCGCCAATCCCTCGATCGCACTGAGCCGCCGGAGCAACTCGGCGAAGGTCACCCCTTCGGATGAAGTTCGGCCATAGGAATTGACGTTCTGGCCCAACAGCGTCACTTCCCGGTATCCCGCGGCGACCAGCCCCCGAATCTCCTCCACGATCTCTCCGCTCCACCGGCTCCGTTCACGGCCGCGCGTGTGGGGCACCACGCAAAAACTGCACTGATTCTCGCAGCCCTCCATAATGGAGACCCACGCCCGCGCGCCGGCGGCGCGCCGCGCCGGCAGGGAGGGCGCCATGCCCGCCGGATCGTCGACGGCGACGACCGGCCGGCCGCTGTGCACCGTCTCGCGCAGCAGCCGCGGCAGTTGATCGATTTGCTTGGAACCGAAGACCAGCCGGATCCACGGATGGCGTTGCACCAGCGCGGCGCCCTCCTGGCGCGCCATGCAGCCGGCCACCCCGACGATCAGCTCCGGACGCGACCGCTGCAATTGCTGGATCCGGCCCAATTCGCTGAAGGCTTTCTGCTCGGCCTTCTCCCGGATGCTGCAGGTGTTCATCAAAATCAGATCGGCCTCATCCGGGCGGGCGGTCGGCTGATAGCCCTCCGGCGCCAACAGGCCGGCCATGCGTTCGGAATCATGGTCGTTCATCTGGCAGCCGTAGGTCTGGATGTAGAGTTTTTTCATTTACGTCGAGCGAAGCGAGACGTTACGTCCGATTTCCAGTACCATTACGTCGAGCGAAGCGAGACGTTACGTCCGATTTTCAGTGCCATTCATGCACAAC
>JBFMAJ010000145.1:0-5312 GCA_040755775.1 Nitrospirota bacterium | reverse complement strand
GCGGGCGGGCGAGAATGGGAGCCGTTCACCGGCCGCCGCCGGGGCCCCGCGGCGCGCGGGCGCGGCGAGGATCTCCACGCCTCCGTCGAGTTGACGCTCGAGGAGGCCTACCACGGCACCACCCGGCGGCTGCAGCTTGAGACGGGGCAGCGGGCGCAAAAGAGCCTGCAGGTCAAAATTCCCCGCGGCGTGACCGAGGGCTCCCGCGTCCGGCTGGCCGGCATGGGCAATCCCGGCGCCGGCGGCGCGCCGGGCGATCTGTATCTGGAGGTGCATCTGCGTCCGCACCGGCTCTTTCGGGTCGAGGGCCATGATCTGATCTGCGAATTGCCGATCCGCGACGACGAAGCGTCGCTGGGCGCGGCCGTCGAGGCGCCGACGCTGGACGGACGGGTCTCGGTCAAAGTTCCCCCCGGAAGCCAGTCGGGAAGCCGGTTGCGGCTCAAGGAAAAGGGCCTGCCCCATCTGCACGGCGCGGGCCGCGGCGATCTCTATTATCAGTTGAAGATCGTCACGCCGACGGCGCTCACCGAAGAGGAGCAGCGGCTGATCCAGCAACTTCGCCAGGCCAGAGAGCGGCAGGGCGACCGCGCCAACCCCCGGCGATTGATGGGCGTATGAATAGCAACGGCGCAAAAGGCGTACGGCGCCGGGGGGCGCGGGGAGGAGATGCGCATCTCCCCCCGCTTGAGCGAGCGCCCTCAGGCGCGAAGCGTATTGACAGCGCGCGCATCGATTCCCTACCATGTCGGGTCGACCGTATGACGCCGTCACATCCACCATTGCGCAATGACCGGCTGCTGCGGGCCTGCCGCCGGCAGCCGGTCGACCGGACGCCCGTCTGGATCATGCGCCAGGCCGGCCGCTATCTGCCGGCCTACCGCGCCCTGCGCCGGAAGGTCACCTTCATGGAGTTGTGCAAGCGGCCCGAGCTGGCGGCGGAGGCGACGCTCACGCCGCTGGAGACGCTGGGCGTCGACGCGGCGATTCTCTTCTCGGACATCCTCATTCCGGTGGAGGCGATGGGCATGACGGTGCGGTTCACCGAGCAGAAAGGGCCGCAGTTGCCGGAGCCGATCCGGACGGCGGCCGACCTGGAGCGGCTGCGGGCGCCCGATCCCGAAGAGACGATGGGCTTCGTGCCGACCGCGATCCGCCTGGTCAACCGGGCGCTGGACGGCCGCATGCCGTTGCTGGGGTTTTCCGGCGCGCCCTACACGCTGGCGACCTACATGATCGAAGGCGAGACGTCGAAAAATTTCTACGCCATCAAGCGGCTGCTCTTCGAGTCGCCCAAATTGCTGCACGCGCTGCTCGACAAACTGGCCCGGACGGTGACCGACTATCTGAACGCCCAAATCGCCGCCGGCGTGCACGCCGTGCAATTGTTCGACACCTGGGCGGGCGCGCTCGCCCCGGACGAATACGCCGAATTCGGAGCGCCCTATACGCGGCAAGTGATCGCCGGATTGCGGCGCGCCGGCACGCCGGTGATTCTCTACGTCAACGGGGGAGCCAGTTACCTGGAGCGCATGGCCGCCACCGGCGCCGACGTCATCAGCCTCGATTGGCGGATCGACATCGGGGAGGCCCGCCGGCTGATCGGCGACCGGGTGGCATTGCAGGGCAATCTGGATCCCTGCGCGCTCTACGCGCCGCCCGACGTGATCCGCGCCCAGGTGGCGCGGATTCTGGAGCGCTTCGGGCGGGGAGACGGGCACATCTTCAATCTCGGCCACGGGATCCTCCCCGACGTGCCGGTCGAGCATGCCGTCGCCATGGTGAAGGCCGTGCACGAGGAAAGCGCCCGGTTTCACGGCGCGCAAGGCTGACGCCGCCATGGCCGACGAGCGCTCCACCCCGCTCACGCTGACGCTGACGCCGGCCGCGCCGCAGCCGCCCTCCGCCGCGGTGCTGCTGCTCAATCTGGGCGGTCCCGATTCGCTGGACTCGGTGGAGCCGTTTCTGTACAACCTCTTTCGCGATCCCGGCGTCATCGACTATCCGGTCGGCCAATGGGTGCGCAACCGGATCGCGTCGCGCATCGCGCGCCGCCGCGCCCCCGTCGTGCGGGACTATTACCGGCTGATCGGGGGCAAATCCCCGATCCTCGAGTTCACGCAAGAGCAGGCCCGCCTGCTGGAGCGGGCGCTCGCCTCCCACGGCGGCTACCAGTGCCTGATCGGCATGCGCTACTGGCACCCGATGATCGACACGGCGGTCAACACCATGCTGGCGTCGGCCGTCAAGCGATGCGTCGTGCTGCCGCTCTATCCGCAATACTCGACGGCAACCACCGGCTCGGCCTTCGACGAAGTGCGCCGCCTGCTGCGCCAGCCGGCCGGCCGGCGCGTGGCCGTCCGCTTCATCGAGCAATGGCATGATCATCCCCGCTACATTGAGGCGCTGGCCGGCCGCATCCGCGAGGGCTTCGCCGCCATCGCCCCCCCGCACGAGCGCGTGCACCTGATCTTTTCCGCGCACGGCCTGCCCGAAAAAGTGATCCGGCGGGGCGATCCCTATCAGCGCCAGATCGAAGAAACGGTGCGGCTCACGGTCAAACAGCTCGGTTATGACGAGGCGCGAGCCCATCTCTGCTATCAGAGCCGGGTGGGCCCGCTCGCATGGATCGGCCCCTCCACCGAAGAGCTGCTGCGCGAGCTGGCCGACCGGCGCGTCGGCGCGGTGCTGATCGTGCCGGTCAGCTTCGTCTCCGATCATCTAGAGACGCTCTATGAGATCGATATTCTCTACAAGCAAATGGCCCGTGAGCTGGGCATCGCCGAGTTTTACCGGGCCCCCTCGCTCAACAGCGCGCCCAAATTTATCGAAGCGCTCAAAGAAATTGTGCTGGCCGCGCCGGCGTAGTTCCGATGGACACCGCTTCGCGCACTGACGTCATGATCGTTGGAGGCGGCATCTCCGGCTTGGCGGCCGCCGGGCGATTGCAGGAGCTGGGCCGCTCGGTGCGGCTCTTGGAGCCGGACGGCCGGGTCGGCGGCGTCATGCGCAGCGAGCGGGTGGAGGGCTTTCTCTTCGAGCATGGGCCGACGAGCCTGATGACCAACCACCGGGAGGTCTTCGGGTTGTGCGAACGGCTGGGATTGGCCGAGCGGCGGGTGGACGCCAACCGCTCGGCCCGCCGGCGCTATCTCATGAAGAACGGACGGCTCTGCCCGTTGCCGCTGGGGCCGATCGATTTTGTGCGAACAACACTCTGGAGCGGCGGAGCGAAGCTCCGTTTGCTGGCCGAGCCGTTCATCGCGCGCAATCGCAGCGGGGAGGAAGAAAGCGTGGGGCAATTCGTCACGCGTCGCTTCGGCCGGGAGTTGCTGGATTACGGCTTCGATCCGTTCGTCTCCGGCGTCTACGCGGGCGACCCGGCGCACCTGTCGATGCAGAGCACCTTCAGCCGGCTGGTGGAATGGGAGCGGCGGCGCGGCAGCGTCATCAGGGGCGCGCTCATGAGCGGCCGCGATCGTCCACGGGAATCGGAGCGTCCCATGCCGCGGCGGCTCTTTTCATTCAAGGAGGGCGTGGCCGAATTGCCCCTGGCCATGGGCCGCTTGCTGGGCGACGCCGTGCGCTGCGGAAGCCGGGCGATTCGTCTGCGCCCGCAGGGCGACGGCTGGCTGGTGGAGGCCGAAGAAGCGGAGGGCGCTCGGCAATATGGCGCCTCGGCGGTCATGCTGGCCGCGCCGGCCGATGGGGCGGCCGCGTTGCTGGAGCCATTGGCGCCGGAGGCAGCTCGGGCGCTTGGAGCCGTTCCCTACGCGCCGATCGCCGTCGTCTTTTTCGGCTTTCAGCGCGCCGACGTCGGCCATCCTCTGGACGGTTTCGGCTGCCTGCTCCCCGGACGGGAAGGCTCGCGGCTGCTGGGTTCGCTCTGGAGCTCGACGATTTTCCCCGACCGGGCGCCGGCCGGCATGGTGGCGGTGACCAATTATTTGGGCGGGGCCAAACGGCCGGAATTGGTGGAGCGGGCGGAATCGGAGCTGGCGGCGATCGCGCTGGAAGAACTGCGGCGGTGGCTGGGCGTGACCGGCGCGCCGCGCCTGACGCGCGTCGTGCGCCGGCCGCGGGCGATCCCCCAGTACGTGATCGGCCATGAGGCCCGGTTGCGCGCCATCGAGCAATCGCTCGACAAATGGCCCACGCTGGCGCTGATCGGGAATTATCTGCGCGGCGTGTCGGTGCCGGACTGCATCGTGCAGGCGCGCGCCGCCGCCGATCGCGTGGCGGCGCGGCTGCCGGGACGGTCCTAGATGGCCGCTCGCCGCAAGCCGGCGGGGCCGCAGTTGGCCCGGATTCGCGTGGCGGGGCCGGACCGCAAGGGCATCATCGCGGCGGTGACCGACTACCTGTATCGCAGCAACCTGAACATCATCGATATCGATCAGCGGATTCTGGACGACTATCTGATCATGAACATGGTGGTTGACGTGCGCGAGCTGCGGGGCTCGCTGCCGTCGTTTCTGCGCGGACTGCAGGAGGTGGCCGGCCGGATCCGGATGGCCATCACCTACACGCCGCCGGCGCCCACCGGCCCAAAGACGATGGCGTTGCTGGTGACGAAGGAGGCGCATTGCGCCGAGGAGATTCTGCGGCGGATTCAGCGGGGCGCCATCAAGGCGCGCGCCGCCGTCATGATCGGCAACCAGCCCGACCTGCAGCCGCTGGCCCGCCGGTTCCATGTTCCGTTCGTGCACGTTCCCTCGGACAACAAGCGGTGGCACGAGCAGCAGATGCTGAAACGATTGGATCGCGAAGGGGTCGATCTGATCGTGCTGGCGCGCTACATGCAGATCCTCTCGCCGGAATTCGTGTTTCACTACGAAGGCAAGATTCTCAACATCCACCCGTCGCTGCTGCCCGCCTTCCCGGGGCCCCGGGCCTACGAGCAGGCGTTCAACAAGGGCGTCGAGTACGTCGGCGCCACCGCGCACTTCGTGACGGCCGATCTGGATACCGGCCCGATCATCTGCCAGCGGGCGGCGCGCATCCGCAAGGGCCGGACGACGATCCCCGAACTGGTCCGCATTGGGCAGCGGCTGGAGCGCGACGTGCTGGCGCGCGCCGTGACGCTATTTGTTGATAACCGGTTGGTGCTTCGGCGCGGACGCGTCATCGACAGCCGGCACGAGCACGACGTGCAGGAACGGGCCAGGCAATTTTATCAACCGTCGATTTGATACTGCCTCGGGGGGAGATGCTCCTCTCCCCCCGCGCCCCCCATCGCAAACGTCTTTTTACGGTTGCAAAATCGAAGAGCCGGACCGTATCATACGTCGGTTCCGAGCCGCTAGCTCATC
>JBFMAJ010000144.1:0-5374 GCA_040755775.1 Nitrospirota bacterium | reverse complement strand
TACGAGGCGATGGCCTTCGCCTGGATCGTGGCCAAGCACGTCAAATCCAACGCGATCGTCTATGCGCGGGCCGGGCAGACCGTCGGCATCGGCGCGGGCCAGATGAGCCGGGTCGATTCGGTGCGCCTGGCCGCGATGAAGGCGCAATCGCCCGTGGCCGGCACGGTGATGGCCTCCGACGCCTTTTTCCCGTTCCGGGACGGCATCGACGAGGCGGCCAAGCACGGCATTACGGCCGTCATCCAGCCCGGCGGCTCGGTGCGCGACGAAGAGGTGATCAAGGCCGCCGACGAGCACAACCTTGCGATGATCTTCACCGGCATGCGCCACTTCCGACACTAATGCCGGCCTCTCCAAAAATTCTCGTCATCGGCGGGGGCGGGCGGGAGCATGCGCTCGTCTGGAAGCTGGCGCAGAGTCCGCGTCAGCCCCAACTGTACTGTGCGCCGGGCAATCCGGGCATCGCCGAGTCGGCCCAGTGCGTGCCGATCGGCGCCGATGATCTTGACGGCCTCACCCAACTGGTAAAGAGCGAACGAATCGACCTGACGATCGTCGGACCGGAGCGGCCGCTGGTGCTGGGGCTGGCCGACCGCCTGCGCGCGGACGGCCACGCGGTGGTCGGCCCCTCGGCCGCGGCGGCGCGAATTGAAGGCAGCAAGAGTTTTGCCAAGGCGGTGATGGCGCGGGCAAAGATCCCGACGGCCGCCGCGGAAATCTTTGACGATCCCGACCGGGCGGCGGAGTATGCAATGCGCCAGCCGCTGCCGCTGGTGCTGAAAGCGGATGGCCTGGCGCAGGGCAAAGGCGTGGTCATCGCCCAGTCGCGCCAGGAGGCCCTGCAGATGATCGAGCAGTGCATGCGGGCGCGGCGGCTGGGAGAGGCCGGCGGCCGGCTGGTGATCGAGCAATTCCTGTCCGGCGCGGAGGTCACCTGCATGGCCGTCACGGACGGAACGACGATTGTGCCGCTGGCGCCGTCGCAGGACCACAAGCAGCTCCACGACGGCGGTCAAGGGCCGAACACGGGCGGCATGGGCGCGTATGCGCCGGTGCCGTTCGTTCAGCCCGCGATGCGGGGCAGAGTGGAGCGGGAGATTTTTCGCCCGTTGCTCGACGAGTTGAGCCGCATGGGCATTCCGTACCAGGGTATCCTCTATGCGGGACTGATGCTCTGTGAGGGCGAGCCGTACGTGCTGGAGTTCAATTGCCGCTTTGGCGATCCGGAAGCACAGGCCGTGCTGATGCTGCTGGAGAGCGATCCCGTCGATCTGTTCGACGCAATCGCCCATGGACGGCTGCAGCCGTCTGATGTGCGCTGGCGGAACGGCAGCGCGGTCTGCGTGGTGCTGGCGTCGGAGGGCTATCCGGACGCGCCCAAGCTCGGCCGTACCATCGACGGGATGGATGCGATTCGGACGATGAAGGAGATTCAATTGTTCCATGCCGGCACGGCGATGCACGACGGTCGGTTGGTGACGCACGGCGGACGCGTCTTCGGCGTCGGCGCTGTTGCAGTCTCGTTGCCGGAGGCGCTGAAACAAGCCTACCAGGCGGCCGAGCTGATTCACTTTGAAGGCAAGCACTATCGGCGCGATATTGGGACGGCTGCATTGAGTCAACGGGGAGGAACCGCATGAAAAAAGGCCGCTCGCTCGTAACGATCTTGCTGGGCAGCCAGTCGGATCTTGCCGTGATGGAGGAGACGTTGGCCACGTTGGAAAAATTCGGCGTCGGCCATGAGCTGGTCATCGCGTCGGCGCACCGGTCGCCCGAGCGCACCCGGCGGATCATCCGGTCGGCCGAGGCCGCCGGCGCCAAATTGTTCATCGCCGCCGCCGGCGGCGCGGCCCATCTGCCCGGCGTCGTGGCGGCCGAAACGGCGCTGCCGGTCATCGGCGTGCCGATCGATTCCTCGGCGCTGAAAGGGATGGACGCGTTGTTGTCGATCGTGCAGATGCCCGGCGGCGTGCCGGTCGCGACGATGGCCATCGGGAAGGCCGGGGCGAGAAACGCCGCCGTCTTCGCCGCCCAGTGCCTGGCCCTGCAGGACGCGGCCCTGGCCCGCCGGCTTCGGCAGTACAAGCAATCTCTTGCCGAACAGGTGGAACAACAAGATCAGGCGGTGCGTGGCCGAGCTTCGGCGCGTTGATCCGGATCATCCCGATCCGGCCGCGCTCGCCAAAGCCGCCGGACAACTCCTGCGCGGCGGCCTCGTCGCCTTTCCCACCGAAAGCTTCTACGGTCTTGGCGTGCTGGCCTCGTCGCCGGACGCCGTTCAGCGGCTCTTTACCGTGAAGCAGCGGCCCGCCGATCAACCGATTCTGGTCGTGGCGGCCGACCGCGATCAGGTGATGACCGTAGTTGAACGCATCCCGCTGATTGCCGAGCGACTGACGGTGCGCTTCTGGCCGGGACCGCTCACGCTGGTGCTTCCTGCCAAGCCGGCCGTCCCCTTGGTGTTAACCGGCGGCACAGGCCGATTGGGCGTGCGGGTACCTGGGCTGGCGCTGCCGCGCCTGCTCGCCGCCGCGGCGGGCGGCCCGATCACGGCGACGAGCGCCAACTATTCGGGCGCGCCGCCGCCGACCACGGCCGAGGCGGTGCAGGCCGCGATGGGCGGGGCGATCGATCTTATTTTGGACGGCGGCCCGACGGCCGGCGGCTTGCCCTCCACGGTACTCGATCTGTGCGGGGAGCAGCCGGTGCTGGTTCGCGAGGGCAGGATTTCTGTCGGGCAATTGCAGGAGATCTGCGGAGCCTTGCAGAAGATTACGAAGTAGTCGATTTTTTAGATTTGGATTCCGATGGAGCCGGCGTGGCCGGCTTCGCGGCCGAATCGGACGACGGGGACGAGGCGGCCGCGTCCGGTTTGGCGGCCGGCTTCTCCGTTTTGGCCTCTTTCTTTTTTTCACGCTCGCCTTTTTTGACGTAATCCGTGATGTAGAAGCCGCTGCCCTTGAATTGCAGCCCGCCGGGGACCGATAAGAGCTTTTCCACCGCGCCCGCGCACTTGGGGCACTGGCCCACCGGCGCGTCGCTAAACTTCTGAATCACCTCGAAGCGGTGGCCGCATTTACGACATTGATATTCATACAACGGCATGTTTTGAACCTTTACTTTAGCGCCCCGATTGCCTCGCGGAGGCGCTGGAGAGCGGTGTGAATCTGCTCGATGGACAGCGCGTAGGAGCAGCGCAGGTAGCCCTCGGCGCCGAAGGCGCTGCCCGGCACGACCGCCACGTGGGCCGATTCCAACAGATAGGCGGTGAGCTCGACCGAGTTGCGAATCGGCTGCCCGGCCGGCGTGACGCGCCCGAAGAGGCCGGCCACGTTGGGGAAGAGATAGAAGCCGCCGGCCGGCAGGGCGCAGCGAACGCCGGGGAGCGCATTCAATCCCTCGCACATCACGCGGCGGCGCTGATCGAACTCTTTGACCATGGCCGCGGTGAACGAGGCGCCGCCCTGCAGGGCGGCGATGGCCGCTTTTTGCGAAATCGATGCTGGGTTGGACGTGCTCTGGCTCTGAATGTTGCCCATCGCTTGGATGATGGGCGCCGGCCCGGCGGCATAGCCGATCCGCCAGCCCGTCATGGCGTACGATTTGGAGACGCCGTTGACAATGATCGTCCGCGGCAGCAGCTCCGGGCAGACCGTCGGCAGGCTCCAGTGCGCGGCGCCGTCGTAGACGAAGTATTCGTAAATTTCGTCCGAGATGATCAGGCAGTGGTGGCCCAGCAGCACCCGGCCCAACGCCTCCAGCAGCGGCCGCGGATAGACGGCCCCGGTGGGATTGCTCGGGCTGTTCAGGATGACGGCCTTCGTTCGCGGCGTCAGGGCGCGGGCCAGCGCCTCGGGGGTCGGGCAGAACCCCTGCGCCTCCTCGGTCGGGAGGATCACGGGTTCGGCCCCTTGCAGGCGGATCTGATCGGGATAGGAGACCCAGTAGGGCGCGGGGACGATCACCTCGTCGCCCTCGTCAAAGAGCGCCTGGGCGATGTTATAGAGACTGTGCTTGGCGCCGCAGGAGATGAGAATTTGATTGGGCGAAAAACTCAGCCCCTGTTCGCGGCGCAGCTTGTCGGCGACGGCGCGTTTCAGCTCGTCCAGGCCGGCCGGCGGCGTGTATTTGGTCCAGCCTTCCCGAATGGCGCGGATCGCGGCCTCTTTGGCCACTTCAGGGGTATCGAGATCCGGCTCGCCCACGCCGAAATCGATCACGTCCACCCCCTGGGCTTTGAGCGCCTTGGCCGTGGCGGTGATGGCGAGCGTAGCCGAGGGTTCAATCTGCGCGACGCGCCGCGCCAGCGGAGACGTCATTGGGTCGCTCCTCCTCGGTGGCTCCCCCCAAACCGCTCCTTGAGCCGTCGGGCCACACCCGGCGGCACGAAGGCGTCGATCGCGCCCTGGTAGCTGGCGACCGCCTTGATGATCGTCGAGGTCAGGTAGGTATATTCCTCGCTGGGCATCAGAAAGATCGTTTCAATCCGGCCGTCCAGCTTCCGGTTCATCAACGCGATCTGCAGTTCGTATTCGAAATCGGACACGGCCCGCAGCCCCCGGATGATCGCCTGCGCGCGGCGGGCCCGGGTGAAATCGACCAGCAGCCCGTCGAAGATTTCGACCGAGACGTGAGCCAGGGGTTGGATGGCTTCCTGCACCATTTCCAACCGTTCCTTGGGGGAGAAGAGCGGCCGCTTTTCCAGATTGGGCGCGATCGCGATGATCACCCGGTCGAACAGCGACAGGCTGCGCCGGACCAAATCCAGGTGACCATTGGTGAAGGGATCGAACGTGCCGGGATAGACGCCGATGCGTTGCATGTCTGCTGGGGAGGATGCCTTCACGACCGGGCGAGCGCCGAGTGATGACGCCGGGGAACCGCCTCGTCAGGGACGGCGTCCGCGGGATCGTAGAACGTCAAGGCGCTGTCTCCATAGGTGTACGTGCGGGCGCGCCGCCAGCCATGGCCTTCCGACGGCGTCGGCGCCGCCGACGAATGCTCGATGATCAGCCGCGCGCGGGGCGTTATCATATCATTCCGACGGCACAACAGCAAGAGTTCGTCGAACGGCCGCCGCCGGCGTTCATCGTAGGGGGGATCGGCGAAGATCACGTCGAAGCGGCGCGCGGGCCGCTCGCCCGACGATCGGAAGAAGCGGTGCACCGGCTCGCAGCGGATGTCAGCCTGCTCGCCGTAGCCCAGGGCGGCGATGTTCTGAGCGATGCACCGGCAGGCTTCCGGGTGCGCCTCCACGAAGGTGGCCCGCGCGGCGCCGCGGCACAAGGCCTCCAGCCCGATGATCCCGCTGCCGGCGTACAGATCGAGCCATGCGGAACCGGGCAGGCGGTCGCCCAGAATATTGAAGAGGGCG
>JBFMAJ010000143.1:0-5502 GCA_040755775.1 Nitrospirota bacterium | reverse complement strand
CGCTGCCCGGCATCATTATCGATGAGCCCCTGCCGGAGCCGGAGGAAATTCCGGAAGAGATCGACGTGCTGCCGCCGGACGAGATCACCTACGATGTGCCGATTGTCATCAATGAAAGCGTGGAAGGGCATCTGGAATATTTTCAAAACACCATCCGGGAGCGCTTCGGCATGTGGCTGCAGCGCTCGAAGCAGTATCTGCCCGTGATGAAGGATATTTTCCGCCATCATGGCCTGCCCGAAGATCTGGTCTTCGTCGCCCTGATCGAAAGCGGATTCAACCCCTACGCCTACTCCCGGGCCAAGGCGGTGGGGCCGTGGCAATTCATCTCGGGAACCGGGCGGCGCTACGGCTTGAAGATTAACGAATGGATCGACGAACGGCGCGATCCGATCAAATCCACCGACGCGGCGGCCCGCTACCTGAAGGATCTCTACGGACAATTCGGCTCCTGGCCGCTGGCGCTCGCCTCCTATAACGCCGGCGAAGGCAAAGTCGCCCGGGCGATCGCCAGCACGAAAACCGACGATTTTTGGGCGATCAAGCAGACCCGTTACCTCCGGCCCGAAACCCGGAATTACGTTCCGAAATACATGGCCGCCACGATCATCGCCAAGAATCCTGAAAAATACGGCTTTTCGCTGACGGACGCGGAACCCTTCGCCTATGATGAAGCGGTCATCGACAGCCCGACCGATCTGCGGGTCATCGCCAAGGCGGCCGGCGTCGAGTATGAGCAGATCAAGGCGCTGAATCCCGAGTTGCGCCAGGGCATCACTCCGCTCTACTATCCCGACTATCGCGTCAAGCTGCCGCCCGGGGTGGGCGAAACCTTCATCGACAATTTCAACCAAATTCCCAAGAATGAGCGGCTCATCTGGCTCCGGCACATCGTCCGGCAGGGCGAGACGCTGTCGGTGCTGGCCCGCCGGTACGGCACCACCGTGCAGACGCTGCAGGAGGCCAACCGGATGGGGCGATCCACGATGCTGCGCATCGGCGCCTCATTGATCATCCCGACCAAGGGCGCCACGGACGTCCGGGATCTGGCGCCGGCCCCCTCGCCCGTCGATCCGTCGCTGATGCGGAAGGAATACTACCGGGTGCGGCCCGGCGACACGCTCTGGAAAATCTCCCGCGAATACGGGGTCTCGATCAAGCAGATCCAGGATTGGAACCGGATGGGGACCACCACCATCCGGTCGGGCCAACGGCTCATCCTCTATCGTCCCGGACAGATCTCCTAAGGAGCGGCGTTCGCCGGCGCTTCAGGCGCTGGCCCCTCGGCGGGCGGCGCTTTCGGTTGATCCGGCGGGGCCGGCAACTCGCCGCCCAACTGCTTGATCCGGGTGGCCGCCTCGGTGGCCCAGGGCGACTTCTGAAAATCCTTGTAGAGCGACGTGTAGGCGGCCAAGGCCGCGTCCCGGTTGTTGTCCGCCTCGTGCAGCCGGCCCAACTCATAGTGGGCCTGATCCCGGTTGGGCGCCTCCGCCCGCTCCGTAATCCATCGGAACTGTTCGATCGCCCCCGATCGATTGTCCTGCGACGCGTAGAGGTAACCCAGCCGCGCGGCGGAAAACGGCGCAACCTCATGGGCGGAAGGATAGTCGGCGATCGCCTGCCGATAGAGCCGCACGGCCTGATCGGCATGGCCCAGCTCCGCCTCGCAATTGGCTTGGTAGTAGAGGGCCAGCGGCGCGAACCGGCTGCGGCCGTACTGTTCGGTGATTTGTTGATAGAATGGAATCGCCTTGGCGCACCGTTCGGCCAGCGTGGGCGTCCCGTCGGCCGGCGGCGATGTCGCCGCGGGGTAGTGCTCCGCCGCCTGCCCGGCCAGGACGGCCGCCTGGCGATTCTGCCACCACCACCATCCCCCGCCGCCCCCCAGGGCCAATCCGGCGATGACCGCGCCAATGACCAGCGGCACCAGCCAGCGCCGATGGCGGTGCTCCCAGGCGGTCCAGCGGTCCAGCCAATGCAGGGCGATGACGTCGTCGCGCTCGATCGGCCTGGACGGTACCTTGATTTTATACGGCATGCAAAACTCCTCGTTCGGCCTCAGTTGACTTGGATCATGACGATCCGCGGGTGATTTCCACTTCGAAGGCGCCGTGCACCCCCTCGACCGGCGGCGCCACTTTTCGCAACCGGACCGTCACCCGCCGGGGATGAAACTGCGCCAGGATCCGTTCGGCGATGCGCTCGGCCAGCGTTTCCAGGAGCGACGGCCGGAGCTGCCGGCCCAACTGCGCCGCCGCCTCGGCCAGCTTCACGTAATCGACGGTGCTCGAGAGCTCATCGGCGGCGGCCGCGCGCGCCGGCGGCAGCTCCAGGATCAGATCGACGGAGAGCCGCTGGCCCAATTCCCGCTCCGCTTCGGTGCAGCCGCAATGGCCGTGGAACTGCACATCGGTGAGGCGGATGATGTCCGAGCCGGCCGTCATCGTGGGGACTGCCGCGCCGCGTCAGCCTCTCGGTCCCTTGATCAGGTCGAGAAACTCCATGCGCGTTTTGGGGTCGTTCTTGAACGTGCCCAGCATGGCGCTGGTCACGGCGAGGGCGTTCTGCTTTTCCACGCCCCGCATCATCATGCACAAATGCTGGGCCTCCATCACCACCCCGACGCCCAGCGCGCCGACCCCGTTTTCGACGGCCGATGCGATTTGCGTCGTCAAGCGCTCCTGCACCTGCAGCCGCCGGCTGAAGAGCTCGACGAGGCGCGGAATCTTGCTCAGGCCGATCACCCGGCCGTTGGGCAGGTAGGCGACGTGGCATTTGCCGAAAAAGGGCAGCAAATGATGCTCGCACAGACTGAAAAAATCGATGTCGCGCACGATGACCATTTCGCTCGACTCGATCGGAAAGAGCGCCTCGTTGAGGACGTCCGCGATCTCCTGCCGGTAGCCCTTGGTCAGAAACCGGAACGCCTGCTCGACCCGTTTGGGCGTGTCCTTCAGTCCCGACCGGTCGGGATCCTCGCCCAGCAGCTCCAACAATCGGACAACGAGGCCCTCGATGTCGCCGGCCGTCCGGTCGGCGCTCAGCACGTGTTGGCGGGGCGTCATTGGGTTAACGCTCGACGGTAAAACGGAACTCTTGCCGCTGGCCGGCCACCGAGGCGGAGAGCGTCAATTGCTGGTTGTCGATGACGGCTTTCTGGAAGTAGAGAAATCCCCGCACCTGCGCGTGCGGCAGCACCGTGTTCTCGGTCAGCCCCAGCAGCATGATATCGGCGTGAGCGGCGCGCGGGTCCATGCCGTAGGGATGGATCCCCGGCGGCGGATAGAAAAACTGGGGAGGATACAGATAAGGATAGCCCCGCCCCCGCATGACCCGCTCGACCGTCTGCGGCGCAACCGCGTTGAATTGATTGCCCCGCTCGTCGATCAGCACGAAGTCCTGGTACCGGAGGGCGACCGGCTCCTCCGTGGTGTTGCGCACGAAGACCAGCATCGGCGTGAAAAAATCCTCCAAATAATACGGATCATACTGCCAGGCCATGCTCTGAACGGTGATCTGAATGCCGCCGCTCTCCTTGGTGATCACGCGCGCGCCGACGTCCACCCGCCCCGTCTGTCCGGCTTCCGGCACCAGGACGGCGCCGCAGGCATTGAGCAGCGCGAGAGCGACCAACAACAGGCCCGGCATGATCTTGAAGCTCATCGCTCACGCACCTCCGGTTCTTCCGCCGCGGGCTCCTGGTCGGAAATCTCACGCCGAAGCCGGTCGCGCTGCGCCGCCAGCGCGGCAATGTCCCGGAGGCCGTCTCGGATGGCCGACCCCTGCAACGTGAGGGCGCCGGCGCGCTGCCATTCCTCGTACGCCGCCTCGCCCAATCCCTGATACCGGCGCGCCAGCTCCCGCTCCACCCGGATCAATTCGGCGCGGCTCTCCACGAGCGCGAACTCCCGCCCCGTGCGCCGTGCCGCGCGCGACGCGTGCGCCGTCAACGAGGCGGCGCCCGCCAGCAGATCCCGTCTGACCCGTTCCCAATCCGTCATTGCCGCCTCCTTCGACGAAAAACCCCGGAAAGCTAAACGGACTTTACCATACTCAACTCACGGCCATCAATGACAGCCGGCCGGCCCAGCGGCGCGCCAGCGCGGCGCGCAGCGGCCGATGCTCGGTGGCCGTCAATTGGGGATCCTGCTCCAGGATGCGCGTCGCGCAGGCTCTGGCCTCGTCCAGGACGCCGGCGTCCCGGACGAGGTGCGCCACGCGCAGCTCCGGCATGCCCGCCTGCCGGGTGCCGAAAAATTCGCCCGGGCCGCGCATGAGCAGATCCGCCTCGGCGATCCGAAAGCCGTCGGTCGACCGGGCGATCGTCTCCAGCCGCCGGCGGGCCTCTTCGCCGGCGGCGCGATCGGCCATCAGCAGGCAGTACGACCGGTGCGGGCCCCGGCCGACCCGGCCCCGGAGCTGGTGCAGTTGCGCCAGCCCGAACCGCTCCGGATGCTCGATCATCATCACGGTGGCGTTGGGCACGTCGATGCCCACCTCTACAACGGAAGTGGCGACCATGAGGGGCGCGTCGCCCGAGGCGAATTCCCGCATCAGCCGCTCCTTGGCCGGCGCCTTCATGCGCCCGTGCAGCAGCCCGACGCGCGCGGGCGCGAAGAGGCGCCGCAGCGTCTCGGCCATCTCCGTCGCCGCCTTCAGATCGCTGCGTTCCGACGCTTCGACCAGCGGGTAGACGACGTAGGCCTGCCGTCCCCCGGCCAGTTCGCGCCGCAGCAGGCGATAGGCCTCCTCCCGTTGCGCCTCCTCGATCACGCGGGTCTCGACCGGCGTGCGCCCCGGCGGCAGTTCATCGATCACCGATACGTCCAGATCGCCGTAGACCGTCAGGGCCAGCGTGCGCGGAATCGGCGTGGCGGTCATCACCAGCACGTCGGGGTCTCGGCCCTTCCGCGCCAGATCGGCGCGCTGCAGCACCCCGAACCGGTGCTGCTCGTCGATCACCACCAGGCCCAGGCGGCGGTACTCGACGCCCTCCATGATCAACGCCTGCGTGCCCACCGCCACGCCCGTCGTCCCCTCACCGAGCCGGGCCAGCATTTCCCGGCGCGCCTTGCCGCGCGTGGCGCCCGTCAAGAGCGCGACCGGAACGCCGAGGGGCTCCAGCCACCGGCGAAGCGTCGCCGCGTGCTGCTCGGCCAGCAATTCGGTGGGCGCCATCAAGGCGGCCTGCCGGCCGGCGTCGCAGGCCATCACCATCGCGCCGGCCGCCACCACGGTTTTTCCGCACCCCACGTCCCCCTGCACCAGCCGGTTCATCGGATGCGGCCGCGACAAATCCCGCTCGATGTCGGCGATCACCCGCCGCTGGGCCGCCGTCAACGGGAAGCCCAGCGACGCCACGAACCGGCGCAACAACGGCCCTTCCCCCTCAAAGCGGACCGGGAGCCGGCGGCGCCCCGTCTCCCGCTTGCGGCAGGCCATCCCGAGCGTCAGCAGGACGAACTCTTCAAAAATCAGCCGCCGGTGCGCCGGCGATTGGCA
>JBFMAJ010000142.1:0-5506 GCA_040755775.1 Nitrospirota bacterium | reverse complement strand
AAACTGACCCGGCGGAGCGCTTGTTGCGCTCCGCCGGATTGCGGAGACGGTCTGTGATCAGTTTGCCCAGCGCCGGCCGTTGATGCGCGGCCGCGCGCCGTTGCGATGGGACGCGCCGTTGTTCGGTGTATCATAACGAGGGGCTCGCTCGGTGCGTGATGGCGCCGGGGCGACGGCGTGGCTTTTAAAGCCAGGGGTCACCGCCTGGGGAATTTTCCCGCCGATCAGCCGCTCGATCTGCCGGAGCTGTTCCCGCTCGGTCTGATCGACCAGCGAAATCGCATCGCCCGTTGCCGAAGCCCGGGCCGTCCGGCCGATCCGGTGCACGTAATCCTCCGGCGCGTCGGGCAGCTCGTAGTTCACCACGTGGGAGATGCCTTTGACGTCGAGCCCGCGGGAGGCGAGATTGGTCGCCACCAGGACTTGAATGGAGCCCCGTTTAAAGGCCTCCAGCGCGTTCGTGCGCGCCGACTGGCTCTTGTTGCCGTGGATGGCGACGGCCCGCTTGCCCAGCCGCTCGAGCTGGCCGGCCAAATGGTCGGCCCGGTGCTTGGTCCGGGTGAAGACCAGCACCTGGCCCATCTTCTCCTGGTCCATCAGGTGGACCAGCAGGTCTCGCTTCTTGGCGCGCTCAACCGGATAGACGATCTGGCGCACGTTATCAGCGGTTGTGCCTTGCCGGGCGACTTCGATCATCGCCGGCTGCTGCATGAATTCGTCGGCCAGCTTCCGGATTTCGGGCGGCATGGTGGCCGAGAAGAGCAGCGTCTGCCGCGTGGCCGGCATCTGCTTGAGGATCCGCCGGACGTCGGGAATGAATCCCATGTCGAGCATCCGGTCGGCCTCATCGATCACCAGCACTTCCAGCGTCGTGAACCGCACCAACCCCTGCCCCATGTGATCCAGCAATCGGCCCGGCGTGGCGACCAGAATATCGACGCCGCTCCGCAGCGCCTGGATCTGCTTGTCGTAGCCGACGCCGCCGTAGACGACCGCCGTCTTCAGCCGGAGATACCGGCCATAGGTTTTGATGCTGTCGGAGACCTGCGCGGCCAGCTCGCGCGTGGGCACGAGCACCAAGACCCGGAGGGAGGGCGATTTCCCTGCGCGGAGCCGGTGCAGGATCGGCAGCGTAAAGCCGGCCGTCTTTCCGGTGCCCGTCTGGGCGCAGCCGATCAGATCCTTGCCGCCCATGACGGCGGGAATCGCCCGCGCCTGGATCGGCGTCGGCGTGTGATAGTTCTTTTCCTTGACTGCACGAACAATTTCCGGGGCGAGCCCCAGTGTTTCAAATGACATACCTGTGATTGCTCCTTGTTTGTGGGACCGCAGTCCCATGCTGTTTGCACCAGGGCGGCGGCATCGGGCGGCGTCCTTCAGACGCACACGCACCGGATCCTTCAGGCCTGGTGCCTGGATTGAAGAACCGTTAAGAAGTAAAAGGGTCGATCGATGGAGACTGATGACCGACTTCTGAGGAGGGATCAATCGCGGGGTACTACGAGGATACCGCCTCGGGGTTCGTCAAAACTGATGTGACTATAGCATGGCTGGCGCGAATGCGCAACTAATTTGTTTGTGTCGGCGCTTCCCATGCGCGCGCCAGCTCGAGCGCCCGGCGCCAGCGATTGCATTGCCGGTTGACCTCGGCGGCCGATACTCCCGGCGTAAAACGCCTGGCCGGGCGGCTGAGGCGGTCAAGCGCATCGAAACCGGTCCAAAAACCGCACTCTAGGCCGGCCAGGTAGGCGGCGCCGCGCGATGTCGTCTCATAGACGTTGGAAAGCCCGATCTCTTTCTGCAGCAGGTCCGCCTGAAACTGCAGGAGCCACCGGCTCTGCGCCGCGCCGCCGCCGGCGGTGATCCTCCGGGGGGCGGCTCGCCGCTCCCGGCGCATCCGCTCGTAATTGTCGTGCATGAGGAAGGCGATGCCGGCCATGACGCTCCGCACCAGGTCGGCCCGCGTCGTGTTTCGATTGAGCCCGAAGAAGGCCGTCTCGACGGGCGCATAGTAAGGGGAGCCCAGCCCCGAAAGCGAAGGGACGCAGAACATTTCTTCACGCGACGCCCGGCAGAGCGCATCGATCTCCGCCGGCGAGGAAAGCCATCCCAGAGAATCCTTCATCCAGAGGATCGCGGAGCCGACGGCGTTCACGGTCCCCTCCAGGGCATAATGGGTGGTCTTCTTGGATGACCAGGCGATCGTGCTGAGCAGCCGGGTGCGCGCCTGCGGCCGTGCGCCGATGTTCCAGAGCAGAAAGCCGCCGGTGCCGTAGGTCAGGGCCAGATGGCCCGGACGATAGCCGCCTTGGCCGACCAGCGAGGCCTGCTGATCGCCGATGCTGGAGAGAATCGGCACCGAGAGGCGGCCGAGCCGTGCGTCGCCGTACCAGCCGGCGGCCGGCCCGATCGTCGGGAGCATGGCCCCGGGGAGATCGAAGCGCGCCAACTGCGCCGGGTCCCATGCCCGCGCGGCCAAATTCATCATCAGCGTGCGCGAGGCGTTCGTGTCGTCGGTGGCGTGGACGGCGCCGCCCGTGAGCTTCCAGATCAGATAGGTGTTGACCGTGCCGAACAACAGGTCGCCGGCTTCGGCCCGTGTTCTGATCCCGGGCCGGCGCAGCAGCCAGCGCACTTTTCCGATCGTCGAATGGGGCGTCAACCGCAAGCCGGTGGCCGCTTGGATCGCCGGCTGCTCGCGGGCCATCTCTTCGCAGACGGCCGCGCCGCGCCGGTCCTGCCAACTGACGGCCCGTCCGATGGGCCGGCCGGTCCGCCGGTCCCACAGCAGAAACGTTGAGCGCTGATTGGTGATCCCCATCGCGGCGATCTTGCGCGCGCCGCCCTTGCCCAGCCAGGCCAGCGCCCGCCGCAAGGGCGCGAACTGACTCTCCCAGAGCGCGCCGGGATCATGCTCGACGCGATCAGGGCCGGCGATCAGCGAGGGGAGCGGCGCTCGCGCCTGGAAGGCGATTTGCCCGGCGCGGGTGTAGAGAACGGCCCGGGAGCTGGTGCTGCCCTGGTCGAGGATGAGCAGATACGGCGCGGGTCGAATGGCGGCCCCGGGCGGCGATTATTCGCCGACGGACAGCTCTTCCAGTGTGCGCTGGTAGATCCGGTAGGTTTTCTCGTCGAAGAGCACGAATCGGACCTGCTCGATTTCGGGGTGCTGCAACAGATAGGCCCCGACCGTCGAGAGCGCGATCCGGGCGGCCTCCTCGACGGGATAGCGGTAGGCGCCGGTGCTGATGGACGGAAAGGCGAGCGAGCGGATTTTGTGCTTCGAGGCCAGCTCCAGGCTGCTGCGGTAACTTTTTTCCAGCAGCTTCGCCTCGTTATGCCGGCCGTCTTTGTAGACGGGGCCGACCGTATGAATCACGTATTTGGCCTTCAGATTGCCGCCCGTCGTGAGGCGCGCCTCCCCGACGGGACAGGGGGCCAGCTTCTTGGCCTCTTCGAGAATCTTGGGGCCGCCGGCCTTGTGGATGGCGCCGTCGACGCCGCCGCCCCCGGTCAGCGTGGTGTTGGCCGCGTTCACGACGGCGTCGGTGTCCTGCTCGGTGATGTCGCCTTGCAGCAGCTCAACGGTCGAGCGCTTGATGGTGATTTTCATGGCGGCCTCCTTCCACTCGCTTCGCTCGTTCAATCGGGGGGAGATGTTCCTCTCCCCCCGGCCCCCATCGCTGACGGCGCTTTACGTTGATGCGCCCTTGTTCTATCACGAATCACCGGCCGTTTCGCGGCCCGTTAACCGCTGCAGCGCTTCGGAATATTTTTCCGCGGTTTGCGCAATGGTCTCCGGCGACAAACGGGGGGCCGGGGGCTGATGGTTCCAGCCCGATGCATTGAGCGCGTCCCGGACAAATTGTTTGTCAAAGCTGGGCTGCGGCCGGCCGGGGCGGTAGCCGGCCTTCGGCCAAAAGCGGGAAGAATCCGGGGTGAGCACCTCGTCGATGAGCAGCAGGCGGTCGGTTGCGGGATCGAGGCCGAACTCAAATTTCGTGTCGGCAATGAGAATGCCCCGGCCTTCGGCATAGGCGGCGGCCCGTTGATAGATCTTCAGGCTGGCCTCTCGAAGCTGTTTGGCCGGCGCCTCGCCGATGAGCGCGGCCATCGCCTGAAACGAGATGTTCTGGTCGTGGCCGGTCGCCGCTTTCGTCGACGGGGTGAAGATGGGCTCCGGCAGCCGGGACGACTCGGTCAGCCCGTCCGGCAACGGGAGGCCGCAGACGGTGCCCGATGCCGCGTACTCCTTCCAGCCCGAGCCGGCCAGATAGCCCCGCACGATGCACTCGACCGGCAACGGCGGCACCTTCTTGACCAGCATGCTCCGCCCGGCCAGTTGGTCGCGGTAGGGCCGGCAGGCGGGCGGAAACCGGTCGACGTCGGTCGTCACCAGGTGATGCTCGATCGGGTCGGGCGGCTGTTCCAGCCAGTGGAACCAAAAGGCCGACATCCGGGTGAGCAGGGCGCCCTTGCCGGGGATGGGATCGGGCAACACGACGTCGAAGGCGGAGATGCGGTCGGTGGCGATCAGCAGCAGCCGGTCGCCCAGATCGTAAATGTCGCGCACCTTCCCCTGCCGTTTGGGGCCAAGGTTCGGGAAATTAGTCTGCACCACCACGGGACCCTGCCATCGGTTCGTCATCGTTGAGCTTCTCCGGTTGGACTGATTGACATCGATGGGGTGACCTCCATACAGTGGGACATGAACATCCCGCCGCCGGCGGCGCCGGCCTCAGGCCTTCAGCAAATCTTCAACCGTGAAGAGACTCTGCACGGCATAGCCCAGCGCTTCCAGCCGCTCGCGCCCGCCCTCTTTGCGGTCCACCAGCGCGATAACGCCGACCACCCGGCAGCCCGCTTCCTTCAGAATGTCGATCGTGCGCTCAGTGGCGCGGCCGCTGGTCAGGACGTCGTCGACCACCGCGACGCGGGAGCCGGCGGCCAGCGTGCCCTCAATCAGCGGCGCCATGCCGTGCGGCTTCGGCTCCTTGCGGATGATGAAGGCCGGAATGGGCCGCTCGCCCTCGAACGTGCTCATCACCGTGGTGGCGACCGCGATCGGGTCGGCCCCCAGCGTCATGCCACCGATGGCGTCGACCTGCAGCCCGTCGATCGCGTCCAGCACCAGCCGGCCGATCAGCACCGCGCCCTCCGCTTCCAGCGCGACCTTTTTGCAATCGATATAGAATCGGCTTTTCCGGCCCGACGACAGCGTGAAGATCGGCTCGCGATTGATCACGAAGGAATTGCGGAGTTTTTTCAATAATTGGGCCCGGACCGAGGCGCGCTCTCTCGAATTCACGGCATTCATGGTACCCATCATGGCGGGAAAAGTAAAGACGACAAGGCGGCGCGCCAACGCCGCGGCGGAGCCGAGAATCGGCACCTCCGGGTGGATGTATGGGGATTGGGGCGGCCGGTTCTATCCGGAGGAGGTCAAGGCGACGGAGGACCGCCTGCGGTATTATGCGCGCCATTTTACGACCGTCGAAGTGAATTA
>JBFMAJ010000141.1:0-5519 GCA_040755775.1 Nitrospirota bacterium | reverse complement strand
ACCGGCGGCGGCTGCCACGGGTTTCAATACGGCATGGCGATCGAGGAAAGCCCGGGAGAAGAGGACCACACGGTGGAAATCGGCGGGGTGAAGCTGTTCGTCGATCCGCAGAGCGCCCCGTTGCTGGCGGGCGCGCAGGTGGATTTTGTCGACGGACTGCAGGGTTCCGGGTTTTCGATCAAGAATCCTCAGGCCAAATCGACGTGCGGGTGCGGCCATTCGTTCGGCACGTAAGTAGCGCCGCGCACTGACCGTGGTGTCACGGGGGATGGGCTGCCGAGTCGTCGCAGACGCCATCCCCTTTTCCATGTTCGAATAGGCGAGAGAACGCGCAGGGTGCGGCCGCCGCGATGGCGGCCGTGAACAGGACCATGTGGATTCGGCTCTCTGAAATTCCGCCACAGGGCGTCGTCGTGTCGTCGCCGACGCCCGCGGCGCAGTTGGGGCTGGGGCGGGAAGAGTGGTGGACCGACGAGCCCGTCCGCGTCCAGTTGGTGGTGACGCGCGACGGCGACGACATTTTAATCGACGGAGAAGTGGCGGCGACGCTGAGGTTTCGCTGCAGCCGCTGCCTGGAGGAATGCACCTATCCGGTGCGGACCGCCCTTCACGTCACGCTGGCGCCGGCCGGGCCGGATGCGCCGGAAGGCCACTATCAACTGAACGCGGCCGACTTGGAGCAGGCGTACTACCGCGAGGGCGGCGTGGAAACGAACGAGGTGGTGCGCGAGCAACTGTTGCTGGCGATTCCGATGCAGGTGGTCTGCCGCCCGGGCTGCCGCGGGTTGTGCGCGTCGTGCGGGCGCAATTTGAACGAAGGTCCCTGCGAGTGTCCCGGGCCGCCCGACTCGCCCTGGGTGGAGCAATTGAAGCGGTTGGCGACCATGACGAAGGAGAAGAAAGGAAGGACGGATCAGCATGGCAAATCCAAAGCATAAAATTTCCCGGGCTCGCCGGGACAAACGGCGCGCGACCAAAAAACTCCACCCGGTGCAGACCGGGCTCTGCCCGCAGTGTCACGAGCCGAAGCGGCCCCATCACGCCTGCCTCTACTGCGGCACGTACGCGGGCCGGCAGATCCTCCCCGTGGTCGAGCATGCCTAGCGAGCGCCTTCCCCGCCGATGAGGGCGGGGTGACAGCGACCGCACCCCGGACCGCCTTGCCGCCGATCGCCGTCGACGCGATGGGCGGCGACAACGCGCCCGCCGCCATCGTCGACGGCGCGCTGCTCGCCTGCCGCGAACTGGGCATCGCCATCACGCTGGTCGGCGACGAGTACCTGCTCCGCGAGGAGCTGAGCCGCCGTCCCGACGCCGACCGGCTGCCGCTGACGATCCACCACGCCTCCCAGCGGGTGGCCATGGACGAGCAGCCGTCGCAGGTGGTGCGCCGCAAGCGGGATTCATCGATCTGGGTGGCGACCGAGCTGGTCAAGAAGGGGCAGGCCGCCGCCGTGGTCAGCGCGGGCAACACCGGCGCCTCGATGGCCACCGCGCTCTTTCTGCTGGGACAGGTCCGCGGCGTGGAGCGGCCGGCCATCGCGACACTGCTGCCGACGCTGTTCGGTCCCTGCCTGCTGCTGGACGTCGGCGCCAACGTCGATTGCAAGCCGCATCATCTGCTGCAGTTCGCCATCATGGGCCATATCTACGTGGAAGGGCTGCTGGGACGCCCCTCGCCGAAGCTGGGGCTGCTGAGCATCGGCGAGGAAGAAACGAAGGGCAACGAGTTGACGAAGGAAGCGTTCAAGCTGCTGAAGGAGAGCTCGTTGAATTTCATCGGGAACGTCGAGGGGCGGGACATCTACGCGGGCGGCGCCGACGTCGTCGTCTGCGATGGCTTCATCGGCAACGTGGCGTTGAAAGTGAGCGAAGGGCTGGCCTCGACCATTCTGAAATTGCTCCGGCGGGAGATCGCCGCCGCCCGCTGGGGCAAGCTGGGCTATCTGCTGCTCCGGCCGGCCTTCAGCCGGTTTCAAAAGCGCGTGGACTACGCGGAATACGGCGGAGCGCCGCTGCTGGGCGTCAACGGCGTGAGCATCATCTGCCACGGCCGCTCGTCGGCGCGGGCGATCCGGAACGCCGTCCGCGTGGCGCAGGAATGCGTGCAACAGGAGCTGCATATCAAGATCCGGGCGGAGCTGGAGCGGCGCCATGCCGCGGTGGAGCCGATCGTCGAGCGGGAGCGGGCCGGATGATCCGCTCGCGTGTCATCGGCACCGGGGCCTATCTGCCCGAGCGGCGGATGACCAACCAGGACTTGGAGCGGCTGGTCGAGACGTCCGATCAATGGATCGTCGAGCGCACGGGCATCCGGGAGCGGCGCATCGCGGCCCCGGAAGAAGCGACGTCGGATCTGTCCGTGGCCGCGGGCCGGGCCGCGCTGGCGTCGGCCGGCGTGCCGGCCTCGGAGCTGGACCTCATCGTCGTGGCCACCGCCACGCCGGACATGTTGTTTCCCGCGACGGCCTGCCTGGTGCAGGAGCGGCTGGCCGCCAAGCAGGCCTTCGCCTTCGATCTGTCGGCCGCCTGCACCGGCTTTCTCTACGCGCTGGCCGTGGCCGATCAGTATCTGCGCGCGGGCACTTACCGCACCGCGCTGGTGGTCGGCGCGGAAGTGCTCTCCCGCATGATCGACTGGACCGACCGTTCGACCTGCATTCTCTTCGGCGACGGCGCGGGCGCCGTCGTGCTGCGGGCCGAGGAGGACGGCCGGGGCGTGCTCTCGACCCACCTGCACGCCGACGGCGCGCTGTGGGACCTCATTCACATGCCCGGCGGCGGCTCGCGCATGCCGCCGTCCGCTGAGACGCTGGCCGGCCGGATGAATTTTCTCAAGATGAAGGGGAACGAGACGTTCCGCGTGGCGGTGCGGGCGCTCGAAGAGGTCGCGCGGGAGGCGCTGTCGGCCAACGGCGCCGCGCCGTCGGATCTCGCCCTGTTGGTGCCCCATCAGGCCAATCTGCGGATCTTGCAGGCCGTGGCGCAGCGGTTGGACTTGCCCCCGGAAAAAGTGGTCGTCAACGTCGATCGCTACGGCAACACCTCCGCCGCGTCGGTGCCCATTGCGCTGGATGAGGCCGTCCGCGGCGGGCGCGTGCGACCCAACGACCTGTTGCTGCTCGAAGCGTTCGGCGCGGGACTGACGTGGGGCGCCGCGCTGCTGCGCTGGTGACGTTTGTGTATTGACATTCTTCTCACATTTGACCATGATCATGCCCAAGATTGCATTGCTCTTTCCCGGCCAGGGATCGCAGGCCGTGGGGATGTGCCGGGCGTTGGCCGAGCGTATTCCCGAGGCAAAAACCGTCTTCGACGAGGCGGATCGTTTGCTGCCGGGATTGTCGTCGCGCTGCTTCGACGGCCCCGCGGAGGAGCTGAATCGGACGGAGTGGACGCAGCCGGCGCTCTTGACAGCCGGCGTGGCGGTATGGCAAACCCTCCAGCGGCGCGGGCTGCGGCCCGACGTCGCCGCCGGCCACAGCCTGGGGGAATACTCGGCGCTGGTGGCGGCCGGGGCGCTGACATTCGAGGCGGCGTTGCGATTGGTTCGGCAGCGCGCCCGATTCATGCAGGAGGCGGTGCCGCCGGGCCAGGGACTGATGGCGGCGGTGCTGGGCTTGGACGGCGCGGCGGTGGCGCAGGTGTGCAAGGACGCCGCCCGCTCGTCGGGACAGGTGGTCACGCCGGCCAATGTGAACGGCGCCGGGCAGGTGGTGATCGCCGGTCTCAAGGCGGCCGTCGAGGCGGCGATGGCCCTGGCTAAAGCGCGGGGCGCTCGGCGGGTGGTGGTGCTGCCCGTGAGCGTGCCGTCGCATTGCCCGTTGATGGAGCCGGCCAGCCTCCGGCTAAAGACGGAATTGGACGGCGTCGCCTGGCGGGAGCTGGCCGTGCCGGTGGTGACCAACGTGGATGCGCAACCCGTCCGCACGGCGGGCGCGGCCAAAGACGCGCTGGTGCGTCAGCTCGCGAATCCGGTGCAATGGGAAGCGTCGGTGCAGCGCATGGCGGACGACGGCGTGAACTGCTTCGTTGAAGCGGGCCCGGGCCGCGTGCTGACCGGGCTGGTGAAGCGCATCGTGAAGGACGCGACGCTCCTCAGCGTGGAGACGCCGGAGGAGATGGAGGCGGCGATCGAAAAAGTATCGTCGCTCCCGGCGGCATCATCGTAATATGAGTGAACGACAATGAGCGGATTGACGGGCAAAGTGGCGATGGTGACCGGCGGGGCGCAGGGCATCGGCCTCGCGATCGCCCGCGCGCTGGCCGCAGCGGGCGCGGCGGTGGTCATCGGCGACATCAATGAAGCGGCGGCCAAGGAGGCGGCGGCCGGCCTGGGCGGAAGCGCCTCGGCCGCGCGCCTGAACGTCGCCGATTTTGAAGACGTGAAGCGCGTGCTGGCGGGCGTGCTGGCGGAGCGCCAACGGATCGACGTGCTGGTCTGCAACGCCGGCATCACCCGCGACGGGTTATTGCTGCGCATGAAGCCCGAGGACTGGTCGGCCGTGCTGGACGTGAATTTGCACGGCACCTTCTATTGCATCAAGCAGGCGTTGCCGGCCATGACCAAGCAACGCTACGGCCGGATCGTGACGATTGCGTCGATCGTGGGCGTGATGGGCAACGGCGGCCAGGCCAATTACGCCGCGTCCAAGGCGGCCGTGATCGGCCTGACCAAGTCGGTGGCGCGCGAGTACGCCAGCCGCGGCGTGACGGCCAACGCGATCGCGCCCGGCTTCATCGACACGGCGATGACGCAATCGTTGCAGGGATCGGTGCGGCAGCAACTGCTGGATCAGATTCCGCTGGGGCGGCTGGGCACGCCGGAGGATATCGCCCACGCGGTGAGGTTTCTCGCGTCCGATGAGGCGGCCTACATCACCGGGCAGGTTTTGCACGTCAACGGCGGCATGTGGATGGGCTAACCATGGAAAGGGGGAACGATGGCGGTGACTGGCGTGGATGAACGGGTGAAAAAAATCATTGCCGAGCAGCTCGGCGTCGAAGAGGACGAGGTCACCTCGGAGGCCTCGTTTGTGGATGATCTGGGGGCCGACTCGCTCGATACGGTCGAATTAGTGATGGCCCTGGAAGAGGAATTCGGGATCGAGATCCCCGACGAGGAGGCGGAGAAAATTCTGACCGTCCAGCAGGCCATTGATTACATCAAAGAACGCGCCTAAGCCGACGAGCCGCGCGGGACGCTCGGCTGGCATGGCTCCGCGGCGGACAATGAATCGCCCATGAATCGAGTCGTCATTACGGGCCTGGGGGCCGTCACGCCCCTGGGCATCGGCGTGGAGGAGACGTGGGCGGCGCTCTGCGAGGGCCGGTCCGGCGTCGGCCCCATTACGCGCTTCGACGCGTCCGCCTTTCCGGTCCGGATCGCGGCCCAAATCCGTCAGTTCGATCCCGCCAATTATATCGAGCCGAAAGAAATCAAAAAAATGGATACGTTCATCCACTATGCCGTGGCCGCGGCGGCCATGGCGGTGGAACACGCCGGACTGAAGCTCCCC
>JBFMAJ010000140.1:0-5652 GCA_040755775.1 Nitrospirota bacterium | reverse complement strand
ATGGTCATGCATCCGCCGATGCTCTACATGGGCTACGTCGGCTTCTCGATCCCCTTCTCCTTCGCGATGGCCTCGCTCTTTTCCGGCCGGCTGGGGGAAGAATGGCTGAAAGTGACCCAGCGCTGGACGATCTTCGCCTGGCTCTGCCTGACCACCGGCATCCTGATGGGCGGTTATTGGGCCTATTACGAGCTGGGATGGGGCGGCTACTGGGGCTGGGACCCCGTGGAGAACGCCTCCTTCATGCCGTGGCTGGTCGGCACCGCCTTCCTCCACTCCGCGATGGTGCAGGAAAAGCGGAAGATGTTCAAAGTGTGGAACCTCTTTCTGATCATCACCACGTTTTCGTTTTCGCTGATCGGCACCTTTCTGGTCCGCAGCGGCGTCCTGACCTCGGTCCACACCTTTGCCACCGACCCGGGACGCGGCCTTTACATCCTGCTCTTTTTGGCGATCGTCATGACCGTCGCCTTCGGCGCGCTCATCGTCCGTTCCCCGAAATTGAAAAGCCAGATCCAGCTCGATTCGATTATTTCGCGGGAGTCGGTCTTTCTGTTCAACAATCTCTTCTTCCTGGTCGCCACGCTGACGGTCTTTCTGGGCACGCTCTATCCGCTCCTCGTCGAAACGATCAGCACCGACAAGGTGACGGTCGGGCCGCCCTACTACAACGCCGTCTTCATGCCGATCGCGCTGGGGCTGATCCTGCTGATGGGCATCGGCCCGTCGATCGCCTGGCGAAAGGCCTCGCTGGAAAATCTCCGGAAAAACTTTCTCGTCCCGCTCGTCGTCGGCCTGGCCTGCCTGGCCGTTGCCGCGCTGCTGGGCGTGCGCAGCCCCCTGGCGCTGGGCGGCCTGGCGATTGTCGGGTTCGTGGCCACGACGATCGCCCTCGACTTCGGCAAATTGACGGCGTTTTGGGCCGCGCGGCAGCAGGTGAATCTCTTCCGCGGTTTTTTGACGGCCTTTATCAAGAATCAGCGGCGCTGGGCGGGGCTGCTCACCCACGCCGGCGTGCTGATCCTGATCATCGGCATTATCGCCTCGACGATCTATCAAACGGAAAAAGTGGTGCCGATGAAGGTGGGCGATCAATTGCAACTGCAGGCCTACACGGTGAAATTCACGGAACTCCGCCAAGTCACCGGCGCCAATTGGAAGGCGCAGGAGGGGGTGCTGCAGGTTTACCGCGGCGACCGCTTCATCGCCGAGTTGCGGCCGCAAAAGCGGATCTACGACGTGTCTCTGACGCCGACGACCGAGGCGGCCATCCACACCATCAATACGGGCCAGATTTTCATCACCATGCCGGAAGTGATGGGCGGGCAGGCCATGATCCGGGCGCTGATCAATCCGCTGGTGCTCTGGGTCTGGGCCGGCGGCGTGATCATGGGCATCGGCGTCCTGCTGAACATTTTCAGGCCGCGCCGGGATGGGGCATGAACGGGGACGGCGACCGGTTTCGGATCCGGGCCTGGCATCTCGCGCTGGGACTGACGCTGGCCGCCCTGCTGACCTTGTTTTACAAGGGGCTGTGGGGCGATCCGGGCGCGATTCCCACCGTGTTGATCGGCACGCCGGCGCCGCTGCTGGCGGGCCCCGACGTGGTCAGCGGCCAGCCCGTCTCCTTGGCGCAGTTTCAAGGGAAAGTGGTGCTGGTCAATTTTTGGGCCTCCTGGTGCCAGGAATGCCGGCTGGAGCACGAGAATTTGCTGGCGTTGTACCGGGAGTTCAGCAGCCACCCCGATTTCGTGATGCTCGGCGTGAACTATCAAGACAAGCCCGACGACGCCCAAGAGTACATCGACGTCTACGGCGCCCCCTGGCTCAACGCCCGCGATCTGCGCGGTGCGATCGCCATCGACTACGGCGTCTACGGCGTGCCGGAGACGTTCGTCATCGACCGGCAGGGCGTCATCCGGCACAAGCAGATCGGGCCGATCATCGGGCCCTCGTACTCGCATTTGAAGGATCGGTTGCTGCCGGCCTTGCTCCAGGCCGCCGGCCCGACGCTGTCATGATCGCGCTGCCGCGCCTGCTCCTGATTGGCGTCCTGCTCGGCGCGGCCTGCGGGCCGCCGGCCGCCTCGGCCGCGCAGGTGGACGAAGCGGCGCTGGACGGCCAGATCCGCGAGATCGCGAAAACTCTGCGCTGCGCCGTCTGCCAAACTGAAAACATCTGGGAGTCGCAATCGACGCTGGCGGCGCAGATGCGCGGGGTGATCCGGGAACGGTTGGAACAAGGGGAATCGCCCGAGCAGATCAAGGCCTACTTCCTGAGCCGGTACGGCGACTACATCCTCATGCAGCCGCGCAAGAAGGGGTTGAACTGGCTGATCTGGGCCGGCCCCTTCGCCCTGCTGGCCGTCGGCGGCGCCCTGCTGGTGCTGACCCTGAGGCGCTGGACCAAGCGGACGGCGGCGGCGCCACAGGAAGAAGCTTCCCCCCTGAACGAACGCTCCCGCGCGCGCCTCGACCGCGAGTTGCATTCCTTTGACAAATAGTCAGACGTGCCGGTCATGATCGCTCTTGCCGTGGGACTGGCCATCGTGACGGCCGCCCTCCTCGTGTTCCCCTTCTGGCGCCGGCAGGACCGGACGTCGTCCTTCCAACTGGATTCGGCCGCCGACCAGGACCGGATCGATCTGGAGCTGGAGCGGGAGATTCTGCTCTCCTCCCTCGCCGAGCTCGAAGTGGACCGGGTCCGGGAGAAATTGCCCGCCGACGACTACGAACGGCTGAAGGCGACCGATGAGCGGCGGCTGCTGCAGGTGTTGGAACAATTGGACGCGCTGGCCGCCGCGGAGGCCCCGGCGCCGCCGCCCCCGACGCGCGCCAAACCCGCTCGATCGCGAATCCCTCATTGGGCCGCCTCGCTGGCGATCCTGCTGGTCGTCATCGGCGGCGCGGCGGCCATTCACATGAAGCTGCTCGGCCTGGAAGAGGCGCGGCTGGCGGCCGCGCAGCGGCAAATGGGCGCGGGCATGCCCGATCCCCGGGAAATGGTCGCCCGGCTGGAGGCCCGGCTGCGCGACAATCCAAACGATCTGGAGGGCCAGGTCATGGCGGGCCGCTCCTATATGGTGCTGGACCGGATTGAAGAGGCCAAGCGCGCCTGGGCCAAGGTGCTGGAGCTCGATCCCAAAAATGCCGAGGCCAATTTCAATTGGGGCGTCATCCTGCTGACGACGCGAAAGCTGGACGATCCGGCCCTGTTCCAGGAGGCGCTCGACCACTTCAACGTCGCCTTCGTCAAGCTGCCGCAGGAGCCGGCCCTGCTCTGGTATCGGGGTATTGCCTTCGTGCATCTGCGCCGGTACGCCGACGCCGACGACAGTTGGACGACGGCCTATCAAAATCTGCAGCCCGGCAGCGAGGATGCCAATTTCGTCCGGCAGGCGCTGGAGCAGTTGCGCGCGGGCAACCCGCCCTTATTCTAGAGGGCGCCCTTGACTCATTCCGGGGCGCAGTTATACTATTTTGCAGGCCATTGATCGACGATATTCGTCGATCCCGGCCCTTGGAGCGCAACATGCTGTCCTCAGCCACAGAGCAGACGGTCCCGTTCGTCGACGTCTACGCCTGCTACGATTGGCTGGAAGCGATCCGGGCCCAAAATCTGCTGGAATCGCACGGCATTCCCTGCCGGCTGATCGACCGGTCCAGCACGGCGCTCCCCTTCACGATCGGGAAATCCGGCGAAAAACGGATCTCCGTGCCCCACGGCTCGGTCATCCAGGCCAAGCAACTGCTGGCGGCGGCGATCCGGGACCAGTATTTGTCGGCGAGCGGCAATTTTTGCGGCGCCCGCGTCGATCTGCCGGAGGCGTCATGAGGCGCGTCCGTCCGCGGCTCCTCTCCGTCCTGCTCGGCTGCGCCCTGGCCGCCGCGGGCTGCGAGCGGCAGGCCTCCAGCGGCACGCCCGGGGAGCGGCCGACCCTGCCTGCCGGCAGGCAGGGGGCCGAGCGCGTGGCGCTGGGCACGACCGTCGGCCTGCGGGCGCCGTCGATCGAGCTGCCGACGCTTTCGGGCCGCACGGTCACGCTGGACTCGCTGCGCGGGAAAGTCGTCCTGGTCAATTTTTGGGCCACCTGGTGCGGGCCCTGTTTGATGGAAATGCCATCGATGCAGCGGCTCTACGAGCAGTTCGGCCGGGAGGAGTTCGAAATCCTGGCCGTCTCCAGCGATTTCGACGGCGCGGCGGTCGTCAAACCCTACGTCGACCGCTTGCGGCTGACGTTCCCCATTCTGCTGGACGCCCAATTTCAGGCCAACAGCACCTACCGGGTCACCGGCCTGCCGACCACCGTCATCGTCGATCGCGACGGCATCATTACCCACAAATTCTTCGGCTCGCGCGACTGGGACAACCCCGACTCGCACAGATTGATCACCCAGTTGCTGCGCGCCCGGACCTGACGAAATGGACCCGTCCGCCCAGGTGTCCTATCTGATCGCCTTCACGGCCGGCTTTCTGTCCTTTGTGTCGCCGTGCGTCCTGCCGCTCGTGCCCTCGTACGTCTCCTACATGACGGGCCTGTCGTTTGAAGAGCTGTCGGGCCGGGCCAGGCGGCAGGAGGTGCTCTGGACCACACTCAAGGGGGCTCTGCTCTTCATCGCCGGCTTCTCGACCGTCTTCATCGCCTTCGGCGCCTCCGCCACCGCCGTGGGACAGTTGTTGTTGACGCACCAGGCGGCGCTGCGGCGGATCGGCGGCGCGTTGATCATCCTGTTCGGCCTCTATGTCATGGGCGTGCTCAAGCTCCGATGGTTTGCGGTGGACAAACGCTGGCGGTTCAACGAGCGGCCCGCCGGTTATCTGGGCACCTATCTGATCGGCGTGGCGTTTGCGGCCGGCTGGACGCCCTGCGTCGGCCCCATTCTCGGCTCCATCCTGCTCTACGCCAGCACGGCCGGCTCGGTCGGAGCCGGCGTCCGGCTGTTGATCGCCTACTCGATCGGGCTGGGGCTGCCGCTGTTGATCGTCGCGCTGGCCTTCAACAGTGTGCTGGCCCATTGGACGGCCTTCCAGCGTCACATGCGGACGATCATGGTCGTCAGCGGCCTCTTTTTAATCTTTGTCGGCGCATTGATCTTCACCAATTCCTTCGCCGTCATCACCGCCTTTCTGACCCAGCACGGAATCGGCTGGTCGGTCGGCCAATAAGCCCCCATGACCACACGATCACGCGCACGCGCCGCGGCCCCGATGGCGGCGGCTATCATCGTGGCGCTGGCCGGCGGCCTGGTCCACCGGTTTGATGCGCAGGCGGCGCCGCCCCCGCAGGCGCCACTGACGGCCACCACGTTCATCGATCTGGTAAAAACGCAACGGCCCGTCGTCACCAGCATCAGCGCGCTGCCGCCCGCGGACGCGCCGCAGCCGCCATTGCCGCAGGATCACCCCCAGATCCCCGAGGAGGAACTGGTGCCAAGCCCCAGCGTGGGCACGGGCGTCCTGATCAGTCCGGACGGCCTGATCCTCACCAACAATCACGTCATCGACCGGTCGGAGCAGCTCCTGGTCACGCTCTGGAACGGCGAGCAACTGCCCGCCGCCGTCATCGGGCGCGACCCAAAAACCGATTTGGCCCTGATCCGCCTGAAATCCGATGGCGGAGCCCGGTTTCCGGCGGCCCGGCTGGGCGACTCC
>JBFMAJ010000139.1:0-5654 GCA_040755775.1 Nitrospirota bacterium | reverse complement strand
AAGCGGGCATGGTGGAAATTCTGGCCGGCTTGCAGGAAGGCGACACGGTGATGGTGCCCATCGTCCGCATCTCCGATTTTTCCAAAGGACGGCAGAGCGGCAGCCCCCTCACCCCCTTCACCAGGCCCCGGCCGCCCTCCCAGTAGGACCACGCCATGCTCGAGCTGACCGGCATCCGAAAAATCTACCGGATGGGCGCGGTGGAGGTGGCCGCCCTCAACGGCGTGTCGTTGAGGATCGAGCCGGGCGAATTCACGGCGGTCATGGGACCGTCGGGCTCCGGCAAATCGACGTTGCTCCAGATCCTGGGGCTCCTGGACGTTCCGAGCGACGGCTCCTACCGGCTGTCCGGCCGGGAAGTCTCGCAATTGACCGACGATGAGCTGGCCGGGCTGCGCGGCAAAATGTTCGGCTTCGTCTTTCAGCAATTCCATCTCCTGCCGCGCGCCACGGCGCTGGAGAACGTCGCGCTGCCTCGGCTCTACGCATCGGGAAACCACGCCGATCCGGCCAGAGCGCGCCGGCTGCTGGAGGAGGTGGGACTGGGCGCGCGCCTGCTCCATCACTCCAACGAGCTCTCCGGCGGCCAGCAGCAGCGGGTGGCGATCGCGCGGGCGCTGATCAACGATCCGCCCATCATACTGGCCGACGAGCCGACGGGCAATCTCGACTCCGCCAGCGGACAAGAAATCATGGCGCTTTTTTCGCAACTCAATGCCCGGGGCATGAGCATCGTGCTGGTCACCCACGAGTGGGAGATCGCCAAACAGGCTCACCGGGTCATCCGCATGCGCGACGGCCTCATCCAATCGATCGAAGCCGTCCGGGCCTTCGGCCGATCCTCCGCGCCCGGCCCCCGCCCAGCCGCGATCGCGCCGGCTGGCGATGGCTCGCCCGGTCCCGTCCTCCGCCCCAGGGAACTGTTCGCACACGTCAAGGAGGCGGCCCGGGCATTGATGGCCAACAAGGTGCGCTCCGGCCTCTCCATGCTCGGCATTTTGATCGGCGTGGCCGCCGTCCTGGCGATGCTGGCGCTGGGCGAAGGCGCCCGGGAATCGGTGCAAGCGCGGCTGGCGTCGATGGGCTCCAACCTGCTCGTCATGCGGCCGGGCGCCGCGCAGGTGGGCGGCGTCGCCCTGCAGGCGGGCGCCGTGACGCGGCTGACCTTGGAGGACGCCCGCGCCATCCGGGAGCAGATTCCCGGCGTCAGCCGGGTGGCGCCGACCGTGATGGAACGGGGCCAGGCCGTGTACCGGAACGATAATTGGAACACGCAGATCCTGGGCACGACGCCCGAGTACGCCCTCATGCGCGCGTCGCAGCCGGTTCTCGGCCGGTTCATCCGGGAGGAGGACGTCGGCAAGCGGGCCCGGGTTGCGCTGATCGGCATGACGGTCTTGCGCGAGCTGTTCGGCGACGCTAATCCGGTCGGAGAGCTGATCAAGATCAACAAAATTAATTTCGAGATCATCGGAATCCTGCCCGAAAAGGGCGCCACGGCCTTCCGCGATCAGGACGATCTCATCATCATTCCGATCACGACCGCCATGTACCGGCTCTTCGGAAAAGACTATGTCGAAACGATCGAGGCGGAAGTGGCGGCCGCCTCGCAGATTGACGCGGTGCAGAGCGCGGCCAAGGCCTTGATCACCCGCCGCCACCGGCTGCCCGCCCAGCAGGAGAGCCTGCAAATCCGCAACATGGCCGAGATCCAGGCCGCGCTGCAGGAGACGAACAAGACGATGTCGTGGCTGCTGGCCGCCATCGCCACCATCTCGCTGCTGGTCGGCGGCATCGGCATCATGAACATCATGCTCGTGTCGGTGACGGAACGGACGCGGGAGATCGGCCTGAGGAAAGCCGTGGGCGCCCGGCGGCGCGACATCCTCGCGCAATTTCTGATCGAGGCGCTGGTGGTGAGCCTGACCGGCGGCCTCATCGGCATCGCGGCCGGTTGGCTCGTCACCGCCGGGATGGCGACGATGGCGGGCTGGGCGGCTTCGGTCTCGATGACCGGCGGCCTGCTCGCCTTCGGCTTCGCCGTCGTCGTCGGCCTGCTGTTCGGCCTTTGGCCCGCGCGCAAGGCCTCCGCGCTGAGCCCCATCAACGCGATGCGGTACGAGTGAACCAGGCCGAGCACCGTTAATCCTCGAATGTGTACGGCGCTCCCTGATTTGAGCGAGCGCAGAGCGCGAGCGGATTGATCAGTGTTGCGTGATCAACTCCAACTGACCCTTATTCAAGTGACGCTGTAGGATCGCCGAATCGGCGATGGCGGGATTGCCGGCTCCCAGCGTCAATGCCCGCTCGAACGTTTTGGCCGCCGCCATGTGATCGCCCAGGCCGTCCAGCGCCAGGGCCAGATTGTAGTGGGCCTCCGCCGATTGAGGATCCGCCTTCGCCGCCTGGCGGAAATAATTCGCCGCCACGTCCATGTGCCCTTCCTTGTAATGTTTGATGCCTTCGATGTTCGCCTTCCTGGCCGCCGAACTTGTTGGCACCTCCAGGGCCGGCGCCGGCTGCTGGTCGCCCAGCACCTCCTGAAGCGAGGCGGCAAGAAAGGGCATCGCCAGAATGGCCGCGGCGGCCAGGTACCGGACGCTTCGCATGAGTACTAGTGTAGCGGATTTTTGCCAAGAGGCAAATGGCGGGGATAAAAAAAGAGGCCCTCCGACCGGAGTCGGAGGGCCCTGGTGAAGCCGTCGGCGCGTCTTAGATCTTGACGACGTTGCCGGCCTGCGGGCCTTTGGGTCCCTGGCCGATCTCGAACTCCACCGCCTGGCCTTCTTCGAGGGTTTTGTAGCCGTCCCCCGCAATCGCCGAGAAGTGGACGAACACGTCCGGGCCGCCGCCGTCTTGCGCGATGAACCCGAAGCCCTTGGTGGCGTTAAACCACTTGACTGTGCCTTTTGCCATTACCGTTCTCCTTTACGCCGAGTGTCACAAGGCGTATGTTGATGCTGAACTGCTTCTCTTGATCTGCTCTATTTGAGTCCGCTTTCCATCCTGATAAAAAAACCGCGGAGCCTTGTCTCACAGCGTCCGCGGCTATCCAAGACTTAAAACTTATTCAAAATAGAGTTGAGTGACTATACCATGAAACCTGGCGCCGAGTCAAATTCCCCCGGCGGGGCCGGCCGAGGCGACGAGGGAGCGGGCCTTGCGGGCCTTTTCGTCGGCGCGATTCAGCCATGCGCGGATGCGGTTGGCGTCGCCGTATTTGGTCAGCGTGCCCCAGGAATTGAGCAGGACCACGGTCACGGGGCGGTCCGCCAGCGCCACCCGCATCACCAGGCAATGGCCTGCGTCGGCGATGTAGCCGGTCTTGCTGAGACCGATCTCCCATTTCCCGTTTCGGACCAGGCGGTTGGTGTTCACAAAATGAATCTTCCAGCCCGTCCGCTGGTCGGTCACGAAGTCGGTTTTCAGCGTTGTATAGTTGCGGATCATCGGATAGCGTGACGCGGCTTCCGCCAGCGCGGCCAACTCGCCCGCGGTGGATAGGTTGCCGCTGCGCAGGCCGGCGGGATCCTGAAACTCGGTATGCGCCATGCCGAGCGCCTCCGCTTTCCGGTTCATGGCCACCACCATGGCCTTGGTCCCGCCGGGGAAGGTGCGTCCCAAGGCCGCGGCCGCTCGGTTGTCCGAGCCGGCCAGCGCGATTTTCAACAGATCGCGGCGGGTCAACTTGGTCCCGAAGCTCAGCCGGGAATCCGACCCGCGCAGGCGGTCGCGGTCGTCCTTGGTAATGGTGATCACCTCGTCGCCGGGCAGGCCGGCGTCCAGCACCACCATCGCCGTCATGAGCTTGGTCAACGACGCAATCGGCCGCCGGGTCGTGACGTTCTTCTCGTACAGCACGCCGTCCGTCTCCTCGTCCAGCACCAGCGCCACGTCGGAACGAAGATAGAGTGCGCGCGGATCCAAGTAGGGCTGCAATGAATGAACCGTCTTCCGGGACGGTGGCGCCGCCTCGGCCTGGGCCTGGGCCGGCCCGGAACCGGCCTCCTGTGCGTACCCAAAAACCAGTTGAAGCGTCAGAAGGGCGGCCGTCCAGAAAATGGGATGGCCGTACCGGCCCCTGAGCCTGCCGTGTTGAGATTGACCGCTCACAACGGGCAAGAGTAGCCTGGTTTCGGCGATCCGTCAAGTGAAAAGCGAGGGAATACAGGGAGATGCCCATTGGAACCTCAATACGATAGCCCCGGTCCTCATTCTGGCATTGAGCCCGCTGGAAACCGATTACCCAGTCCGTACAGATTCCGGCAGCGACAAAAAACGGCGCCCCGCGAAAGTTCGTGGTTTTTTCTTCTCCCCTGCCCGGCATGGCGGTTGCTCTCTCTTGCGGGATGAGCCCGGCCCGGCATGGTCCGTGAAACCGTTCAGGCGGCGAGGACGGGCCAAACCAGGGGGAGACGCAATGCTGAGCGACCAGGAAGTCAAACGGATCATTGAAGCGATCACCGATTACAAGGAACTGATTCACCAATCCTCCAACGTGCGCAATCAGCTCGACAGCCTCCAGCGCCGCTGGCAGGCGCTCCGGCAGGAGCGGGACAAACTCCGCACCGGGCTGGACACCATCCATACGACGCTGTCTCAAATGCGAGCCGACTACCAGGGCATGGTCAAGAGCATGACGGACCTGTCGGCCACGGAAGACAACGTGCTTGACAACGTCAAGTTTCTGGTCGATGAGCTTACGTCACTGCTCAAAAAGCACGATGCGCCGCCAAACGGCACGCACGCCGCCGTCCGCTGATCGGAGGGACCATGGATCTTGCCGCCACGCTCAAACGACAGCTCATTCCGTTTACGGACGAGCACCGCATCCAAGCCGAGGGACAGCGGGATGGAGAAAAAAATCTGCCTGAAATGGGCGCCTTCAGCCCGGCCCCCTTCGAGCAGGCGCTCATCGCCAACGGCGAGCGCAAAACCCAGCGCATGTATCAACGAGCCGCCCAGCGCATCGCCAAGCTGCAGCCGGTTTTTCAAATGCTGGAGAAGCGCTACCACGACATGGCGGGCCGGCAGCGGGCCGTGGCCGAGCGGTTTGAGGCGCGGAAAAAAGAGCTCGACCGGGACGTCGCCATTCCCTTTCCCTCACGCTTTCACTGGGCGTTGATCCTGTTTCTGGGCATCGGCGAGTTCCCGCTGAACATGGTGGTGTTTCGTCTCTTCGGCGAGCCCGAGTTTCTCACCTACGTGATGGCGTCCACGCTGGCGATCACGATCCCGCTCCTCGGGCTCTTTATCGGGCTGAATCTCCGGCAGTCGCTGCCGCGCATGGCGGGCAACGTCCTGATCGGCCTGCTCACGCCGCTGGCCGTCGCGGGGGCGCTCTTCGGCATCAGCGTGCTGCGGGGCGTCTACATCTCCTCGCAGGCCGGCGGAACCGATCCGCTGCAGGGCCATCAGAATGAGATGCAGTTCATTCTCTTTTCGCTCAACCTCCTCGTCTTCTTCGCGGCGCTCGTGAGCTCCTTCTACGCGCACGACCCCGACGAGAAGCTCGATGTCATCCACTCCTCGCTCGTGTTTCTCGACCGCCGGCGCAACCGGGTCCGCCGCAAACTGTTCCGGCTGGGGATGCGGCTCAACGGCGAAATCCAGCGGGCCAAGAGCCAAATCGGCGAAATTCGGGCGCTGACCAG